>JAIVXD010000067.1:6597-9396 GCA_048636195.1 Anaerolineales bacterium | reverse complement strand
TTCATGTCTTCCTCCTTAAAGTAATTTCGCCACACCATAACCTATCAAGTTATAAAATCAATACTCTTTCCATTCACAGTCCATATGGGCGCATTTTGATTTTACCCTATCGAGTATTTCATCTCTCCGGTTTTGAGCCCACTCAGGCAGTTCCGAATTCCATCTTTCAGGAGAAGGAATATGGATGATTGAAGGTCTTTTGAGTCCCGGATCAACCTGGAATTCAATGGAGTCTTTTCCCTCCATATACTTGATATATCTAAAAGTGATTAATAGATCATATTTGTCATTGCGTGCCTTTTTCGATTCCTCCTCCGGGGCACTTTGCTTTTTTTTATCAACGAGTTTCTCATCTTTCTTTGGCCGGCTCGGACGACCAGCTAATGTTTGTTTCTGATCGATTTGTTTAATCCTCCGCAAATGCCGTCCGCCGTCAAAAGGAGTCTCAAGCCATACCTTTACAATTTCAAGGGCTTCCTTTAGTGAAATCATCCTCGCGCCAAGTGACAGCATATTTGCATCATTGTGTTTTCGGGCAAATCTGGCTGTTTCAGGACTCCAACAGAGGGCACATCGAATTCCAACGATTCTGTTCGCCACCATGGCTTCGCCGTTTCCTGACCCACCAAGCACGATGCCCCGATCATATTCTCCTTTTGCCACGGCCTTGGCCACTGGGCGGACAAAAAGAGGATAATCAACGGAATCGTCAGAATCAGTGCCGAAATCGTGAAACTCATGGCCATTTTCTTTAAGAAATTGCTTGATTTCTTCCTTGTAATGGTATCCAGCGTGGTCAGAACCAATTGTAATTTTCATAGATCTCCCTCCAGGTAGATATTCTCCTTGCATACAAATTCATACAAGAGTACATTTAATGCTCCATAGGTATCACCCCTCTTTTTATTTCGCCAGCAAAAACATAAGGAAAAGCAACATGAAAATTCTATTTATCTATCCTGAATTCCCGGACACATTTTGGAGTTTCAAGCACGCACTTAGGTTCATACACAAAAAGGCCTCCTCCCCGCCACTGGGCCTGCTGACAGTTGCGGCAATGTTGCCGCCAGAGTGGGAAAAACGCTTGGTGGACCTGAATGTGACAAATCTAACTGACACAGACCTCTTGTGGGCGGATTATGTCTTTATAAGCGCCATGGCCGTACAAAGAGAGTCAGCGCATCAGGTCATTTCAAGGTGCAAAGGGGTAGGCGTCAAAATCGTGGCCGGCGGGCCACTCTTTACCCAGGAATACGAGGAATTTGGGGATGTCGATCATTTTGTGCTCAATGAAGCCGAGGTGACCCTGCCACAATTTCTGAAAGACCTGGAGCAGGGGCACGCCGGTCGGATATACTCCACGTCCGAGTTTCCTGATATAAAGAAGACCCCGGTACCCCAGTGGGAGCTGATTGATCTAAAAAAATATGCTTCAATGAGCATTCAATTCTCCCGGGGCTGTCCTTTCAATTGCGATTTCTGTAACGTCACCGCACTGCTTGGTCACAGACCGCGAATAAAAAGCGCCGAGCAGATCATTTCCGAGCTGGATGCTCTTTATGACCGTGGGTGGCATGAGGGTGTTTTCTTCGTGGACGACAATTTCATTGGGAACAAGAAGAGCCTCAAGAACGAGTTGTTACCGGCACTCATTGAGTGGCAGAAAACCAAAAAAGGTATAACATTTAATACTGAGGCCTCCATCAATCTGGCCGATGACAAGATATTAATGAACTTGATGGTCGCAGCAGGATTTGATCAGGTCTTTATCGGCATTGAGACGCCGGATGAGGGAAGCCTTGCCGAATGCAACAAAAGTCAAAACAAGAACCGCAACCTGGTTGAAGACGTGAAAAATTTACAGCGAGCCGGATTGCAGGTCCAGGGAGGCTTTATCGTGGGATTTGACAACGATACGCCTTCTATTTTCCAGCGGCAGATTGATTTTATCCAGAAAAGCGGGATCGTAACGGCTATGGTCGGGCTGCTTCAAGCTCCCCTTGGCACACGGCTGTATGAACGCCTGAAAAAAGAGGGCCGCCTGAGCGGTCCATTAACGGGAGACAACGTGGACGGCACAACCAACATTATTCCCATCATGAACCTCGATACACTGCACGAAGGATACAAAGATATTCTGGCAAATATTTATTCGCCCGAGCACTACTATAAGCGCCTTAAGACCTTTTTACGCGAATATAAGGCGCCGAAGATCAAGACACCACTGGACTTTCAGCGGTTTCTGGCGTTCTTTCGTTCCACTTACCTTCTTGGTATTATTGGTAAGGAGCGATTCCATTATTGGAAGCTCTTGATATGGACGCGTTTTCGCCGCCCTAAGTTAATGCCGCTGGCCATCACACTTGCGATTTATGGACATCATTTCCGTAAGGTTTATGAGCAGCACCTCCTTTAATTAGATTCAGCAATCCATGTCCTTTGGATGTGTTCAGAGTCAGTTGGCTATGGCAGTGAAATTACAAAGGAGTAATGGAGTATTGGAGTGCTGGAGTACTGGGCTTCCCCAAGGTTGACTGCCTGAATAGTGCGTTGGACGAAACACCAATTTGACCATTTCATTGATGTACGGAAATCATCAAAAGCAGATTTGGGGACTTGAGTTTAACGGCGTGTGAAATACCGTCGCGTGTCAGGATTCAGTTTTTCCAACACTCCATCAATCCAGTACTCCACAGGTTCAAGTCCAGAGCTTCCAAGGCCCCCTAAGCCACGCCCTCCGAGCCTGGATTCCTTACTAAGACGAGTACGGAGGAATAATTCATGGCCAAACATTACAAG
>JAIVXD010000067.1:0-6587 GCA_048636195.1 Anaerolineales bacterium | reverse complement strand
GCTGGCTATCACACTTGCGATTTATGGACATCATTTCCGTAAGGTTTATGAGCAGCACCTCCTTTAGAGAGGAATAATTCATGGCCAAACATTACAAGCACCTCGAAACCAAACTCATCCACGCCGGTGAACCGGAACCACTTATTGGCGGGGCTGTCAGTATGCCCGTTTTTCAGTCTTCCACATTTGAATACACGGGTGCTTCCAGCTACAATGACCTCAAATACATTCGTTTGAACAATACCCCCAACCACGTAGCCCTCCATCAAAAGTTGGCAGCACTCGAAAATGCTGAGGCTGCGCTTGTAACGGCCAGCGGAATGGCGGCAATTTCAGCGACCATCTTAACTCTGCTCTCCTCCGGGGACCATTTGCTTGCACAAGAATGCCTGTATGGCGGGACGCATGATTTCTTTACCAAAGATCTTCCGAAATTGGGAATTTCGTTTGATTTTATCAACGGTGATGATCCGGATTCCTGGAAGGGCAAAATACGACCCGGCACCAAAGCCATCTATGTGGAAACCATGACCAATCCGCTGCTCCAGGTTGCCAATCTAAAGGAAGCGGCTGAATTCGCAAAGGCCCATGGCATCGTCTCCATTATAGACAACACCTTTGCAACCCCGATAAATTTCCGACCACCTGAATGGGGCTTTGACCTTTCGCTCCATAGTTGCACGAAATACTTAAATGGCCATTCCGATATTGTGGCAGGGGCTGTAATTGGCGGTACTGAATTGATCGAACAGATCACGCACAAGCTCAATCACCTTGGAGGCTCACTCGATCCCCACGCATGTTTCCTGCTGCACCGCGGAATGAAAACGCTGGCGGTCAGGATGAAATATCATAATGAGAGTGCGCTCAAGATTGCACAATTTTTAAAAGCCCATCCTGCAGTTACTAAAGTGAATTATCCTGGTCTTGAAAGCCATCCTGCACATCAGCGGGCTAAGGAATTATTTGATGGTTTCAGCGGCATGGTGAGTTTTGAATTAAAAGGTGGTGTTGATGCTGCCGAGCATTTTATGCAAAAAATCACCCTGCCAATTGTTGCGCCCAGTCTCGGCGGCGTCGAAACGCTCATTACCCGTCCGGTCACTACGTCTCACGCCAGTGTCTCCCCTGAAGACCTAAAAAAACTGGGAATTTCAGACAGCCTCATCCGCTTATCGGTTGGCATCGAAGCCACCGAGGATCTCATTGAGGATTTTGAACAGGCATTGAAGGAATAGCTGAAGGGGACCTCATCCTGTCAGATCTTTTCCAGGGTAGTGTACTCCAGGTGCAGGAGTTTACGGCCAGCGTTCCTGAAAAGCACTTCCACTTTATCATTGGAGACAAACTTTGACACAACGCCTGGGCCAAAGGCCGGATGGCTGACCCTGTCACCCTGGGAGAATCCGGCCGATTCCCGTTGATCCAGTTGATTGTCAAATGAAGCCTTTTCGTATAACTGGCGACCGAAAGATATTTTCCGGATTCCCGCTGATTCGCGGGATGCCACGTCTTCGGGGAGATCTCCAATAAAGGAGGAAAGTCCGTTTCGATAGCCGATGTCTGAAAGCTGCCACACAGGCACCGACTCTTGGCCAGGATAACACATAATCAACTGGTCCTTAGCCCGTGTGGCTGCAACGTACATGAGACGCCGTTCTTCTTCTAAACTTAGGGGATCGTTGTATGCCCTTGCAGGGGGAAACCGTCCCTCCATGACCCAGATAATAAAAACAACCGGCCATTCAAGTCCCTTTGCCGAATGGACCGTAGACAGGGTAAGGGTCTCGGGCTTTTCCCCGGAGTCGAGGTCCACAGAACTTGTTGGGGGCTCCAAAACCAGGTCGTCCAGAAAGCTTCTGAGCTTTTTGTAGCGGCTGGCCATTGGGATCAGCTGGTCCAGTTCTTTCTGACGCCTTGGATAGTCATCGAATCTCTCCTTTAAAATAGGCACATAATACTCCATAACCTGTTCGACTGCCTTTTCTGGCTTCCCGTTTTTGCGCACCAGTTTAGCGATAAGCTTGGTGAGAGCTTTCAAACCGCTGTCCCTTTTACGTGCCCCGGGCCATTCCCCGACCCGCTCAGGAGGAATTTCATGTGCTTTCATCCACTGAATAATTGCGTTGCTTTTCCCCGGCCCCACGTTCTTTATAAGCCTCAGTATACGGACCCAGCTTACAGCCTCATCCCTGTTTACCACCACCCTGAGATGCGCCAGAAAATCCTTGATATGGGCAGACTCTAAAAACTTGAAGCCTCCGTATTTCACGTAACGTACTCCCTGGCGGGTAAGCTCTGCTTCCAGCTCAAAAGAATGATAACCGGCCCGGAAGAGAACAGCAAAATCAGTGATGGGCTGGCCTTTTTTCACCTGCTCTTTGATATACCGACAAACGAACATGGCCTGTTCCGGCTCGGTTCTCGTATCAACAACCCTGGGTTTTTCACCCCCTTTTCGTTCAGTAAAGAGGCATTTTGTATATTTTTCACCGGCATGATCCATTAAGGCATTGGTCAATGTAAGAATGGGCTGTACAGACCGGTAGTTTTCCTCCAGCTTGATAAGTTTGGCGTCGGGGAACTGCACCGGAAAATCGAACATATTGCGATAACTGGCCCCTCTAAAGGAATAGATGGCCTGGGAATCGTCCCCCACAACCATAATATTTCTGTGTTCATGAGCCAGCCATTTAACGATATCCGCCTGGGTGCTATTTGTATCCTGATACTCATCCACCATGACATAGCGGTATTGCTGGCTAAGGCTTTTTCGGACTTCTTCGCTTTCCGTCAAAAGCCTTCGGAAATACAGGATAAGATCATCATAGTCCATCATTTGATGGGTTTTTTTGTAGTCACCATAAAGCCTTTCCAATATTTCAATCTGCGGTAGAAATTCCAGGAATTGCCCGTATTCTTCCGGCATAAACTCATCAATAGGTTTTCGAAGGTTGGCAGCCTTGCTCAAAATGTTGGCAAGCGTGCCCCGTTTAGGAAATCTGGGTATACCTTTGGGCATTCCGAGCTCAGGGATAAGGGACCGGATGACCTCCTCCATATCAGGCCGGTCCAGGATAGTGAATGAGTTTGAAAATCCCAGGAGATCTGCATGGGTCCTCAACACCCTGTTGGCAAGGGAGTGAAAGGTGCCACCGGAGACAAACCTGCACCTTGAATCTGCAAGACCGGCCGCCCTTTCCAGCATTTCCTGGGAGGCCTTTCTGGTAAAGGTGAGAAGCAAAATGGATTCCGGATCAACGCCCGTCTCCACCAGCCGGGCCACCCGATAGACCAGGGTCCGGGTCTTTCCACTGCCGGCACCGGCTATGACCAGAATAGGTCCGTCGAGGGTCATGACTGCCTCTAACTGAGCCGGATTCAGGACTGTTTGATAATCGATTTTATTTGCCAATGTTCAATTCCGTTTCTTGAGTGTATTTCTCCATTAATTCAGCAATATCTTAGACAGGATTAACAAGATTAACACGATTGTTTTTCATCCGGTTGATCTCCTATTTTAAATCCTTAATTTTATGTTTTACGTCAAATTTATTTTTAAAATCTGTCTGTCTAAACATTTTCCCGTAGCAACAAAGGTAAATAACCAATATAAGTGAGATAAAGTTTAAAGGTGTCTTATCCAAAAATCAAGGTAAGCAGCCGAGAGTTGAAGAGCCTTGAACATCGTTTAAGCCATTGTTCAGGTTTCAGCTCTTACGTATTTCACTGCTGACACCTGAAACTCGAAAATCTGTCCCCAAAACCTCACTTCTCACTAATCCGTGAAGATACCTCAAAACTACGCTTGTTGTCGAGATGATGGTCAAAAGTTGTTTCTAATTTGTTTAGATACCAGGAAATTTGAATAGGATACATTGCGAGGTTAGTGCTTTCCAATTTAGGCACTTTATATCACTTTAGACATTTTAGTCTCTTGCTTTTCCGATTTACCGGATTATTATCATGTCTATCCTGTTATCCTGTCGAACATTTTTTATGGTGAATTGTTGCGCTTTTTCTTGAATTCTCACAACAATACCGCAGGGTTATCCCATACTTGAACGGAAAAACAGGACCAGGCCAATCACGACCACAATCCCCAGGAGAAAAATAATGGCCACCGGGATCAAAAACGCCACAATGACCCTTAAATAAGACATTCGGTGAATGTGTCGCAGCCCTATGATCTGAACAACAAGCTGCCAGATCCAGCCTATTGTCCCGCCAACAAAGGGGATTAAACTCCATACCTGGGTGGCCTGGGAGTAGGACACCACCCTCAAAGTAGCTTCATACCCGTTTTCGCCGCCCCTGACAATGAGCATTAACAGGTGTGTAATACCGCTCGAAACGAATATCCAGGCTACCCACAAAACAGGGATAATACCCATAATAATGAGCAGAATCACCCCTATTGAAAACTGTCCAAAGATGGACTCACCGTAAGTGAGCACTAAACCTGACCACATCAACAACTGCCAGAAAAGACCAAACATGGATCCAATAGAACCCACCAGTGTTCCAAAGGCAAGGGGCTCTACGATCCCGGCCTTGAAAGTTAAGGACCTGAAGAAGATTTCGGGAGAAAAGAGAACCCCTTTGAAGGTCTTATAAATACCTTGCCAGAGGCCAAGTTCTGAACGGTTCTCCCAGGGCGCCCCATTGCGCGTATAGCCCTCTTCAGGCTCCTCTTCCAGCCTCTCAAACTCTGTCTTTCGCTCAGTTTCTCTGGTGACCAGGTCAACATCTTTTTCTACCACAGAAAATTCAAATCGCTGATTACAACGAGGGCAGGTCACCCATTTGGCCCCAACAGGGATCTTTTCATTAGGAACTTTTTTTGAGAACTGGCAATAAGGGCATATCAATTCTACGCTCATTTTCTCTCCCCTTCCTTCTGTTTTTCGAGCTGAGTGAGCGCTTTTTTTTCTGACCACCGCCTGAGCCTCCCAACCATTCCATTAGCAGGGGCTCTATCAAGTATCTCACTCCTTAAGCCGATACCTTTTTTCGTCGTCAAGGCCGTTTGCAGGCAGGCCTTTTTATCAGGGCAGGCAAAACAATTCGGGGGAACTTCTCTCAGCTCCTCCTTTCCCATAGGGAAAACCCTGTCAAGATCACCAAAACAATCCTTTTGAGAGCCTGGCATACTATATTTCCTGATTTACTGGATCATTACAATTACGAATTAATCCGCTTATACAATATTCGGGCACTTCAATAAAGCCCAAATTCATTGACATTGAAACCATGACTATCTATGATCTGCCGTCATGAAACGGATGAACAGGATTTACCTTATCAGGCACGGCCAGATAAACGGGTATGAAAATTTTCCAATCTTTGGGCACACTGATGTGGACTTGACCGAGACAGGGATACTGCAGATGGAGCAAATGGCCGAGCGCCTCCGTCTGGTGGAGGTTAAGGCCATTTACTCGAGCGATCTTAAGAGATCGGCAACCGGGGCGCGCCTGATAGCCCGATCTCACGACGTCCCTGTCTATTTTCTCCCTGAACTACGGGAGATGTATTTCGGCGACTGGGAAGGCCTGACCCTGTCACAAATCCGGGAGCGCTTCCCTGAAGAACTTCAAAAACGCCAGGCAGACCTGGTGCAATACGAAATTCCTGGAGACGGGGAATCCATTGGACGTTTCTCCGAGAGGATCCTGCACTGTTTTGAGCGCATCCTCGCGGAGCAAAAGGATAACGATTTTGTCATGGTCGCTCACGGTGGCGTAAACCGTGTGATTCTTTGTAAGGCACTCGGCTTAGATCTCTCACTGTTATTCAACATACACCAGGATTATGGGTGCCTTAACATTATTGACTACTTTCCGGATTCCACATTGGTTCGTCTGGTCAATGGGTGAGTGAAATATTTGTGAATACAATAAATTTAGGAGGTTAAAATGAAAACGATCAATGTAAAAGACTTGATGGTGCCTCTTGATGAATATGCAACCGTCTCAGAAGAGGCTACCCTGTTCGAGGCAGTCGTTGCCCTTGAGACGGCTCAAGAAACACTTGATCGAACCCGGTTTAAATACCTGCATAGGGCGATATTGGTATATGATAAAAACAACAATATTGTGGGTAAGATAAGCCAGTTGGATGTGCTGAGGGCCCTGGAGCCGAAATACGGAGAAATGGGGGATCAACAATCAATTTCGCGCTTCGGTTTCAGTAAAAAATTTTTACAGTCCTTGCGCGAACAATTCAGTCTTCTTGACATACCCTTTGATGAAGCCTGCAGAAAAGCAGCCCAGTTAAAGGTGAAAAAATTCATGCATACACCCACCGAAGGCGAATACGTCGAAGAAGATGCCACTCTCGACGTTGCCATACATCGCCTCGTCATGGGTCATCATCAATCTCTGCTTGTCACCAGAGGTGAAAAAATCGTGGGAATAATAAAGCTCACTGATGTATTTGCCGAAATCTTTCAGACCATGAAGGCCGCCGAACTGTAAGGAGACGGTGGCAGGATGGCTTAGGGCAGAAACACCAAGCCTTAATATTGACGGCATTGTAAAAACTCAAAATTTACAGCATTATTCAAGTTGACGCAGTCATAACTT
>JAIVXD010000066.1:0-9397 GCA_048636195.1 Anaerolineales bacterium | reverse complement strand
CCAATCCTTCCAGAATCCTGTAGCAGACAGACAGGCCAAGCCCGGTTCCTTTGCCAGGTTCTTTAGTTGTATAAAAGGGATCAAAGATGTGGCCAAGTTCTTGCTCCGGTATGCCAGACCCCGTATCCGTGAATCTGAGTTCCATGGAATCATCCATCACAAGGCTCTCTATAGTCAAGACCTTAGTGCTGACATCATGAGAGGCCTCGTCTTGCTCCATGGCATCGGCAGCATTCATGACAATATTTAAAAAAATCTGTTTCAATTGGTCGGGGTCTGTACAAACAGTATCTTTGGCCGCTTCAAGCACTGTCTGCACCTGTATGCCAGCCATCATAGGCTGAGGTTTAAGCATATCTATAAGGTCCAGGATCAGTCTATGGACGCTTGTTTCCTTCTGTTCGCCGCTTGTGAGCCTGGAAAAGTCAAGGAGCTGTCGGATAATGTCGTTTATTCGTATGATTTCTGATTCTATTCGGTTCAGGAAATCACTTTTCTCCTCCTGAGTCAGACCGTCTTTCTTGATCAAATCAAGGTATCCCAGGATGATTCCTATCGGGTTACCGATCTCGTGTGCCACACCCGTCGCCAATCTGCCCACTGACGCAAGTTTTTCAGACCTGATGATTTCGTTTTGGGCTTTTTTGATCTCCTCATTGGCTTTTTCCAGGGAGGCGATATGGCTCTTTAACTCTTTCTTGTTTTCCTCAAGACGTTTGAGCATCATATTCAGAGATCGAAAAAGCTGGCCAATTTCGTTTCCGGGCTGCTCTGCCAATTGTGGAAAAGGCTCTCCGTCCTTGAATTCATCAGTGATCTGCAAAAGCGCGTGGATTGGCTTGACCACGGTTCTGGAGAGAAGATAGATCCCAAACAGGACAAGAACGATGGTATTGAGGAATATGTAAATGAGAATGATTTTTTCTGATTTTCTCAATACCTGGTAAATAGGATCTAAATGTGCACAGATGGTGGCGGCACCTATGATACGGCCTTGAGCGAATATGGGCGCAGTGACATTTACCCTTTCATGGGCGAGCCAGATTATACCCCAGGTGCTGCCATAAAAATCAAAAGCCCCTTTTCTGGTTGCCACAGCCTCGCGGGACATGGAGAGGGCCTCTTTCTCGGCCTGGCCCCATGATCCTGTGCTGAGTACTTTGACCCCCTCCTTGTTTACTATCAGGGCCTCTGAAAAGTGACCTTTCTGCAATAATTGAGTAATTTCCCTTCTAAAGATCGGGGCAGAATCAAGATTAGCCAAATTTTTGTTCATATGGATAATCGAGTATTCCACCTTCTTTTCCAGCACATGCAGGAGCAAGCGGCCCGCGTCTATTTTGGCCTGTATGAGGTCTTTCTCTGAAAATTTAATCATAACTACATTGATAAGCAGCATGGCAGAAATAATCAGAAAGGCCAGATGCGTCAAAATACCTGTTTTCAAGCTGTAAAACGGAAATCGCAAGACCAGACCTCATCTACAGAAGTAAACTAATATACCAGTTTGTCAGTTGAGGACCAAAAAAGATATAAAAGAGCGCGCCAAGAGACAGAAAAGGGCCAAAAGGGATTCTGACCCGATACCCTTTGCCGGCCGCGAGAAGGAAAACAGACCCGATGATGGCACCTGTCAGTGAAGATACCAGCAGAACAAAAGGCAGGGATCTCCAACCCATCCATGCGCCTATCATGGCCAGCAGCTTTACGTCGCCTCCTCCCATGCCCTGTTTTCCTGTGAGCTTCTCATAAATCAGGCCGACAAGAAAAAGCGTTCCGCCACCCCCAATGATGCCGATAATTGAATCAAACCACGAAACATTGCCAGGAATAAAAGCGGCTGCCAATCCTGCAACGATACCTGGTATTGACAGTACATCCGGAATAATCTGGTGGTCAAGATCAATAAAACTAATAGTCACAAGGGTTGCGGCAAACAAAAGAAAGAGAAGGTATTGTAAACTAAGTCCATATCTGATAAACAAGGCAAGGCTCAGCAATCCGGTAATGGCTTCTACGGCCGGATAGCGCCAGGAAATCGGGTGGTGACAGTGCCTGCATCTACCTAACAAAAGAAGGTAGCTGATCAGGGGAATATTGTCGTAAAACCTGATTTTTTTTCCACAGTTGGGGCAACTGGATGACGGACGAATAATTGATTTTTCGAGCGGTATGCGATAAATGCATACGTTCATAAAGCTCCCCAAAGCCAGTCCAACCAAGAGGGAATACAGAGCAATTAATGAACCAAAATCCATATGAGTGCTTCCTGATTCTAAGAGATGGCAAAAAACAAAACCGCAGTGATAAATAAAAAAACCTTGATGCTTTCCATCAACGCGGATAATCCCCAACAGCGCCTGATCAACCGGGTCTGCGCGGTCCTTGAAGAAGGGGGGCTGATTGTCTATCCTACCGACACCTTTTACGGAATAGGATGTAATCTTTTCAATAAAAGGGGAATACAGCTTATCTACAGGTTGAAAAATCGACCACTCAAGAAACCTTTCTCTTTTTTATGCGACAGCCTCAAGGAGGTAAGCCGTTATGCCCTGGTTTCCAATTACGCGTATAAAACCATGAAACGGCTTCTCCCCGGTCCGTACACATTTATCATGGAGGGCACCAGACTGGTGCCAAAAATCATGTTGACTAAGCGAAAAACCGTGGGAATCCGTGTGCCTGATAACAAGATTTGCCTGGATATCATACGAACCTTTGGCCGACCTATCATAAGCACGAGTGCAGTGTTTGACGACCCCCAATCCATAAAAGAGGCGTATGGATCTTTTCTCGATGTTATCATCGATGGTGGAGTGCTCTATCAAAGCCCTTCCAGTGTAGTCTCTTTAATTGATGATATACCAGAGGTCATTCGGGAGGGGAAAGGAGATGTTAGCAGCTTTCGATAGCTTTGCGCAAGCCTTTAGCCCCCAACAAAACCGCTCCATCGGTATTCTACCCGGGTTTTCATGCCTTGAATCCGTTTAACAATGGAATCAGCGGCTGACCCAAGAAATAGGTCCCATAGGTCCAATTTGCTTTTTTTGGGATATACCAGCGTCACATCCCCTCTAATGGTGGCCATATTCTTGGCAAGTTCCACAGCGTCTTGGAAATTACCCAAAACATCTACAAGTCCCAATTCCTTGGCCTGAGCTCCTGAAAAAATACGACCATCAGCAATCTCACGAGTTTTCTCTATGGAGAGATTCCTTCCGCTGGCCACTGCCTCTACAAATTGTTTCTGAATATCAGCTATTAGGGCGCTAATGAGTTCCTTATCCCGAGCAGTAAGTTCCCTGTGCGGGGAACCAATGTCTTTGAATTCCCCGCTTTTTAGAACTTCAAATTTAATGCCTATTTTATTTAGAAGATCCTCGAACCTGACAAATTCCATGATAACACCAATGCTGCCAGTGATAGTTCCCGGGTTGGCCACAATCTGTTTAGCTGCCGCAGCGATGTAATACCCACCTGATGCTGCTATTCCTCCCAGGGACGCAACGACTTCTTTGGTCTCCACAGTTCTCTGGACTTCCCGGTATATTTCCTGGGTAGGCCCGACTGCGCCACCTGGTGAGTTTATCCTCAAAATGATTGCCTTTATACCTTTATCCTTTGTGAACCTCCTGAGTTGTTCCGTGATAGTCTGTGAGTCCATAATTGCGCCCTCTATAGGAATGACCCCTATCTTAGAGCTAAAGGACAGGCTCGAAGAGGGAGTAAACACTTTCAGGACAATGATCATGGCTATGCCTAATACAAGGCCAACGCCCGCAAGGATGCCCAAAACTATCAGTATGGGATGCTTTTTTCCTGCCATTGCCTACAAGGTCGATTTGAGTCGGACCTTCTCTATATTCGAAGGTTTACGCCAAAAGAACTGTATGGAGCCATGAAGAGTGGTCAAGAACAATTTATTGGGCTGAAGCACATAGATTTCAAGTTGGTACTTATGGGATCGAGCGTCAAGCGGTGGTACCATCGTCTTCAGGTAATGTTTTTTCGGGTGAGCTGTCCACGGGTTCAACCTGTGGATCGGATTCTGTTTTGGATATTTCGGCCTCCTGTGATTCTGCAGTCTCAGATTGGGTTGGCTGCCCTGTGTGAATCATCTCTTCTCTTAATAAATCTCCCAGGTTAGATGTGGCTCCTTTGTTGCTTTCCATATAGCTTTTAAAAATTTCTTTTTCACTGCTTTCTTCCAATTTTCTGATGGAAAGTCCTATCTTTTTCTCCTCTCTTGAGACGTTCAAGACCTTGGCCTGAATCACATCATCAATTTGAAATCTCGATAAGGGATTTCCCCGTTTCTCTGTGGCGACTTCGGAGATATGAACAAGACCCTCTATGCCTTCCTCCAGTTCAAGGAAGAGACCAAAATCGGTCACGTTAGTCACAGTCCCGGTCACTCGGGTGCCCGGCTTATATTTTTGCGGAATCTCATCCCAGGGATCTGATGTGAGCTGTTTGATACCGAGTGAAAAGCGTTCATTTGCTTTGTCAATGTTCAGAACAACAGCCTGGAGTTCCTGCCCTTTTTTGCAAACCTCAGAAGGGTGCTTAATCCTTCTCGTCCAAGAGATGTCAGAAATATGAACAAGACCGTCTATTCCTTCATCAATCCCGATAAAAACCCCAAAGTCGGTTATGTTCTTTATCTTCCCCTCTATGGTAGTCCCGACAGGATATTTTTCTTCGATCACATCCCATGGATTGGGTTCAACTTGTTTCATGCCAAGGGAGATTCGCTTCTTGGTAACATCAATATTCAGGACCATAGCATCCACAGTCCCACCGACGTTCAAGACTTGTGAAGGGTGTCTGATTTTTCTGGTCCAGGACATCTCAGAAACATGAATCAGTCCTTCAACTCCCTGTTCCACTTCTACAAACGCGCCGTATTCTGTCAGGCTGACGACACGGCCCTGAATTCTGGTGCCTATAGGGTATTTGTCCTCGGCCTCAGTCCACGGGTCAGGGGTCAGTTGTTTTATTCCAAGGGATACCCTTTCCCTTTCTCTGTCAAAATTTAAGATTTTGACTGTGATTTTGTCTCCGAATTTATACATCTCTGACGGGTGTCCTACTCTACCCCAGGACATGTCGGTAATATGGATAAGCCCGTCAATGCCACCCAGATCTACAAATAATCCATAATCGGTAATGTTCTTAACTGTCCCCTCAAGGACTGCGCCTTCCTCAAGGTTTTTAAGCGTTTCATCCCTCAATGCCATTCGGTTTGCTTCCAAAATGGCGCGACGAGAAAGAACAATATTTCCCCGACGTTTGTTATACTTAACGATCTTGAAGTCATATTCTTTTCCCACCAAACTATCCATATCCCTGATAGGCCTCAAATCGACCTGTGAGCCAGGCAAGAAGGCCTGGAGACCAATATCCACGGAAAGCCCCCCTCTGACCCGAGAGATGATTGTGCCCTGAATGGTGCCATCGTTTTCATAAATATCCTTGATCAGATCCCAAACCTTTATTTTGGCTGCTTTTTCTTTGGAAAGCCGGATAGTTCCTTCGTCATCTTCTCTCCGTTCTAAAAGAACCTCTACCTTGTCCCCCACCTTGGCTGTCAAATTGCCTTCTGAATCAATAAACTCCTGGATCGAAATTTGACCCTCGGATTTGTAACCGATATCAACTAAGACATATTCCTTGTCTACTTGAACTATTTCTCCTTTAACGACCTCTCCCTCCTGGATGCTCTTCAGACTTTCTTCGTACAATTCCGAAAAGTTATCGGTATCCTGAGTATCCTCTCCAGCCACATTTTTTTCTTCCCCTATCTCCTTGTCAGAGGTTCTCTGGTCATCATTAAAGGTCGTGTCAACGTTTTGGGTTTCAGAAATCTCGTCTTCGGTTATTTCGTCTATTGGTTTTTCCATTAACCTAAATACCCCCTACATATTTTTGCCCAGTTATTGAGATTCACATTTCAAATTTTTCATTTTACCAATTATCTAAACTTTCTTCAACTGTTTATTTAGCAAACCCCGAATATCATCCCAGATCTAACTGGCAGAGTATTGTCCCAATGACTTGTTCTGGCGTCATTTCTGTTGTGTCAATAATTTTGGCGTCCTCGGCTGGCCTTAGTGGGGCTATAGGACGTGTTTCGTCCTGATGGTCTCTCTTTTTTAGTTCGCTCTCTACGAACGCCATGTGTACAGTTTCTCCCCGTCCCAAGCGCTCTTTGTATCTTCTTTCCGTCCTGGTTTCGAGGGAGGCCGTTAGGTAAAACTTGTGTTTGGCCTCAGGAAATACGACTGTTCCCATATCCCGGCCTTCGGCCACAAGCGTCATCCCTTTGGCCATTTTCCTCTGAAGCCCGGTCATTGCTTTCCTGACTTCACTTACAGCCGACACCTCTGAGGAGGCCATGTCCATCTCCGGACTACGTATCGCTGCAGAGATGTCCTCCCCATTCAAGAACAGCCTGGGCGGGGCTTGATCCGTTATAAAGCGGAGATCGAGGGAATTGCAGAGTTCCCCCAGGGCTTTTCCATCGTTGAGATGAATTTTTTCTCTTTTTGCCGCGAGGGCTACCGCCCTGTACATGGCGCCTGTATCCAGATATAGATACCCAATCTTTTTGGCCAGTAGACGGCTGATTGTGCTTTTCCCGGAACCAGCCGGACCATCAATAGTTATCACGTTTTGCATTAATGCTCATTATCTTTCTCAATGTCTTGACAAATCTCTCATTTTCTTCAGGCAAGCCCACATTGATCCGTATATACTCCGGAAGACCATAGCTATCCATTGAACGAACAATGACCCCTTCCCTCAACATTAGTTCGTAGGTCTTTTGTCCTCCCAGTGGCACCTTGATCAGGAAAAAGTTGGTCTGTGTGGGGATATATTTAAGCCCCATGTCTTGAATGCCATTGTATAAATAGTCCAAACCCTCCCTGACCAGCTTCAGGGTTTGTGAGACAAATGCCATGTCGTCAAGGGCCGCGTTGGCAGCCGCCTGTGCCAGAGTATTGGCGTTAAATGGCTGCCTGACCCGGTTCATGTAATCGATGACCTCTCTTGACCCAAAACCATAACCGATCCTGAGACCTGCAAGACCATAAAGCTTTGAAAATGTTCTCAAAACGACTAAAAGAGGCCGCTTTTCAAGCAATTTAAGGCCGTTTGCAACTGCCGGGTCTGAGACAAATTCAATGTAGGCCTCATCGAGTATCACAACGATATCTTCCGGGATATCCTCTAAAAAACAGGCCATTTGTTCTTCCGATAGAACAGAGCCCGTTGGGTTATTGGGATTATTGATGAATATCATCTTAGTCTTGGAGGTGATTGCCTTAGAGATCTCATCCAAATCGATATTGAAGTTTAAAAGGGGGACTGAGATCATCTGGCCTCCAGCCCCTTTCACTATCTTTTCATAAACGAGAAATGTGGGAAAAGCCTGTATCACATGTTCTTCTGTGGATAAAAAGGTCCGAATAACCAACTCGATTAACTCATTTGAACCATTCCCCAGAATAATCTGATCAGGGGGGATACTGTATTTCTTGCTTAATTTTGACTTAAGATAGAAGCCGCTTCCATCAGGGTACCTGTGAAGGGCGCTTAGTCTATCCGTGATCGCCTGGGTGGCCAATGGCGAAGGGCCGAGGGGGTTTTCATTTGAGGCCAGTTTGATAGAGCCGGTTATCCCCAGTTCTCTTTCAAGTTCTTCTATTGGCTTACCGGGGGGGTAAGGAACCAGATTTTCGACTCCCTTGCGGGCTAATTTTTTCATAATTAATAAAGTTACACCCTTTCAAGTTTACGGCCTTATAGCGTAAGCCCGATAAAAAGTAAACATCAGACCTTCCCTGGTCGAATTTGGTCTTGACTTGCGTTTTTCGATCTATTAATTTTGACATCTAACCCAGGTAACCATTTTTAATCGTTCCCATATTATGCAGAGGAGAGCCATGAACAAATCTAAATTGATAGAAAATCTTGCTCAGGCAGTGGATCTGCCCTTGCGAAAGGCAGAAGAGGTAGTCAATGCAGTTTTCGGGGACATGGAGAAGGCCCTCATCAAAGGCGAGAGGGTAGAGATCAGGGGGCTCGGCAGCTTTAAAGTAAAAAAATACGACGGTTACAAGGGTAGAAACCCCAAAACAGGGGAGGTAATTGACGTCACACCCAAGAAACTTCCCTTTTTTAAAGTGGGCAAGGAACTTAAAGAAAGAGTAGATATCAACTGAAAAGTCTTTAAAGCCCTTGGTCGTGCTAGACGGGGAGCTAGCGGTGCCCTGTAACCCGAAATCCGCTTATGCGGGGTTGAAAGTCCTTCAGGAGATCCCTGATACGAGTTGATCCTTCGTTGCCCGGGAGGTGAGATGGACCTCACGTGACAGACGCTTGCGAACCCCGTCAGATCCGGGAGGAAGCAGCGGTAAGCAAGAGAGTCTGTGTCGTGATGTGATCTATCTTTTACTCCAGGTGGCGATGACTTCTCGGTCATGGCTTAACTAAGGATGCACGGCCAAGGACTGAAAAAACTTTCCCCCCTGTCAGCACTAACTGCACAGTCAAACCGGGATTTTACTTGCCTGATCTCTCACAACTTTACAAAACATGAAATCTGACCGCTTATGGCTGAACCCTTATCTAACCTTTTGTGGGTCCGGGAAAAGATCATATACTTCCGGTACCCGAATCTCTTCCTGAATCCACAGCTCGTTCATGGGGTTTTTACCCGGCACGGTGGTTGTAGTGAGGCACCTTATCACAGCCTGAATACCAGTTACACGGTGGGTGACGCGCCGGATAATGTAACCGCCAATCACCATACGATTAAGGAGACCATCGGAGCCAACCGCCTGATTTTTATGAACCAATCTCACGGAACTGACATTCTGGTCCTTCGCAAAGGCCAAGACACACTATTCGAAAATATCCCTTCAGCCGATGCCATCATTACGAATGTACCCTTCTTTGCTCTCATGGTACAACTTGCCGATTGCCAGGGGGTTATCATCTTTGATCCAAAAAAAAATGTGGTGGCCAATGTCCACTGTGGTTGGCGGGGTAATGTCCAGAACATCCTTGAAAGAGTTGTAATCCGGATGAAAAAGGACTTTGGTTGCATAGAATCCCATCTCCTGGCAGGTGTCAGCCCCTCTCTCGGCCCCTGTTGCGCAGAGTTTGTCAGCCATAAGGAAATTTTTCCGGACGCGTTCAAACGGTTTATGGTGCGGGAAAACTACTTTGACTTATGGGCTATCAGTCGCTGGCAGCTCGAAAGTGCGGGGCTGAGAGGGGGTAATATTGAAATTGCAGGGATTTGCACCCGCTGCAGGGCTGATCTTTTCTATTCCTATCGTGGTGAGGGGAAAACAGGCCGTTTCGGGGCTGTTGCTATGTTAATATA
>JAIVXD010000065.1:0-9460 GCA_048636195.1 Anaerolineales bacterium | reverse complement strand
AAATCCATGTGAAAAGGACTTTTTACATGGGCATCAAGGTTAACTGATGAAAACTGAAACAACCCTGAACCTTGAACTGTGAACCTGACAACCTGAGTTACAGATAAACACGTTTAACCCGTTTTGATACGCCACACGTCAACTCGTAGGGGATCGTGCCTATTTTATTAGCTATCTCAATGAGCTGAAGGCTACCTTGAGAGGCTTCACCCCAAACTATGACCTCATCGCCCGGTTTTACCGGATCATCCCCCACATGGATCATGATGTGATCCATGGTGACAGTGCCGACCATGGGGTAACGTTTCCCTTGGATCAACACCTCTCCCGTATTTGTGAAATCACGCCTGATGCCATCCGCATAGCCTAACGGAAGCACCGCAATTGTCGTTGGTTTTTTGGTTATCCATCGTCGACCGTAACTGATAGGATGTCCCTCCGGTATTTTCCTTATGTGCGCGACAAACGTCTTCAAGGTCATCACCTGTTTGAGGGTTATCGAACAGGAAGTTTCGGATGATGGATAATGGCCGTACAAGATAATTCCAGGCCGTACGGCGTCAAAATAACTTCCCGGCAAATCCAGGATGGCGCCACTGTTGGCCATATGTATGATAGAGGGCCTTTTGTCTTTTTCTCTGATGCGGGACAGGATATTTTCAAATCTGGACAGTTGAAGATTTGCGTAAGTTTTATCCTTTTCATCTGATGTTGAAAAATGGGTAAACAGCCCTTCCCAAATGCAATGTTTCGACTGGATGAGGGCATTAAGGAAATCAGATTCTTGATCCGGAAGAACACCCATTCTTCCCATACCTGTATCTATATTAACATGAACATTCGCCAATTTCCCTTGTCCGGCGTTTTCTATCCAGCGAATATCCTCCTTCCCAAAAACGGTAATTCTGAAACCCGCCTTTATGGCAGCCGGAATTTCTTCTGGAAACAATCTCCCAAAAATCAGAATGGGTTGCGTGATCCCGCTTTCCCGCAATTCCATCGCTTCCTGAAACTGTGCCACAGCAAAAAACTTAAAGCCCTCTTTCACAAGATGTTTTGTAACGGGAACAGCGCCATGTCCATAAGCGTCTGCTTTTACAACGGGGATTACCATTGAAGGTGAAACTTTCTGTTGAACGGCAAGGATATTGTGAGAAAGATTGCTCAGGTTGATTTCCGCAAGGGTTTTGTAGTTCATCTATTTCGCCCTAAATAGTTTAACATCCCGGAAAATATACAACTTAATAAGATTCAAGTGAGCGCATGGAACCAGTCACTGAACCGGTCGTCTGACATGTTGAGGATGTTATTCATCAGTTCCATAACCTGCTTGGTTATGGGCCCAGGCGCCTGAAGGTTTCGGTCTTCAAGTCGGGCCACTGGCGAAACTTTAACGCCCGAATGGGAGGTGAAGATTTCATCAGCAGTGAAAAGTTCCCCCGGTAAAATCGAATCCTCCGAAGTGGGGATCCCATTCATTGCCGCTGCCTGGAGAATGGATTTGCGCGTAATGCTTGACAGGACCCTGCCCAGGGGCGGTGTCTTGAGAACGCCGTCTTTGACAAGGAAGACCGACTCGATCGAACCCTCGGCCAAAAAACCGTCTGTTCCCACCATAAGACCAATGTCAAAACCACGGTTGTTTGCATCCTTGCGTGCCAGGTACCCGTTTAAGTAGTTGGAGCAGGATTTGGCCGCAACCGGAACCGTTTCGGGATGGATTTTACGCCATTTGGAAAGACAGGCCGATATGGGATTGGTATTGTCCATGCCCAGTTCTTCACTGTCTGGCACGGCAAATATGGCCACGTCCAGCTTGGATTCCAGAACCAGTTTGATGATCGCTTCTTCGCCCCAGTAAGCCAGGATTTTCACCAGACCGCGGCCAATGTCATTGGCTCTGACCGTTTCAGTTACAGCATCAATAATTTCTTCAGTGGAATAGGCTATCTCCATTTCCAAAAGTTCGGCACTTTTCATCAGCCGTTTAAGGTGTTCGTCCATACGAAAGGCAAAAAGGCCGTCAGGGCCTTCGTGAATGCCGAAGACATCGAAAATAGCCGAACCCCGGGAAAAACCATGGGACAACAAGGGCACTGTGGCTTCTCGCCAAGGGATCAGTTTTCCATTTAACCAAACTTTAGAATCGTTATTCATCTGAACCTCCATGAGATCTTTTGGTATTGATTTCCATATATATCATGTTTCCTTTGCCGTCTCAATAAAACTCAATACATTTTCCACTGGCACATCTCTTTGTAAGGCGTGAGCCGTAGCCAAAATATAGCCCCCGATGTCCCGGAATATGTCATTCATTTTTGCATGTTTTCAAGTCGGATCGCGGCCGCATAGCGGTGGGCATCCATTCCTTCATAAAGGCAGCGGGCCTCGGTCAATCGAGCCAGGGCCTGAGATGCTTTCTCGTCAACCTCCTGATAGGTGACCACCTTTAAAAATTGCCCTACACACAGTCCACCGGAAAATCTGACGGACCCGCCGGTGGGAAGGGGATGATTTAAACCGGAGACCTTATCGGCATACACTTCGGGTGTGTTTTCACCAAGAAAAAGAGTCCCATAGTTTTTCAAATAGGGAAGCAGTGCTCGTGGATCCGAGGTATGAATCTCAATGTGCTCGGGAGCATACTCGTTGGCAAACGCAATTGCATCCTCAAGAGTATCAACCACTGCGATGACCCCATTATCTTCCCATGACCTGCGGGCAACTTCCTGGGTGGTCCGATCCTTTAATTGACGCTCAACTTCATCCATAGTTTTTAGGGCCAGCTCTTCAGAGGTCGTGACAAGACCGGTTCGAACACTGGGATCATGCTCACATTGAGCAACCAAATCAGCAGCTATGTAGTCAGCCCTGGCGGTTTCGTCCGCAATGACAAGGCATTCGCTGGGACCGGCCAGCATATCGATGCCGACGGTCCCGAACACCTGCCGTTTGGCTTCATTGACGTATTGATTGCCCGGTCCTACGATAAAATCCACCGGCTTTATGGTTTCTGTCCCATAGGCAAATGCGCCGATAGCCTGGGCCCCGCCAAAACAATAGATTTCGTTGACACTCATTTTCTGCATCGCATAGAGCACTCCGGGGTCGATTGCGCCTTTTGGGCCAGGAGGGGAACAGGCAATAATCCTTTTTACGCCGGCCACCTTGGCCGGTGCAATGGTCAGGATAGCGGAGGTGATGGAGGGGTACCTGCCCCCCGGAGCATAGCAACCGCAGGATTCAAGTGGAATCAGTTTTTGACCTACAATTTGGCCGGGTGACAGCTCTTTTTCAAATTCGATGTAACTTTTCCTTTGAATCCGGGCAAACGATATCGCCCTCTCAACTGAAAAATCAATTTCTTCTGCAATTGGTTTAGGCAGCTTTTTTTTTGCAGCTACAGCGTCTTCTTCTGAAACCAGGAATGTCTCGGGTTCATAATTATCAAACTTCTTCTCGTAATAAGCTATGGCACGATCTCCTTCTTGACGAACTTTTTCGAGAATGGAAAGCACGGTTTTTTGCACTTGGGGCTGGGTTTCTTTGGTATGAGGGGTTGCTTTTTTAATTTCACGGTATTGCATGGTATAGACTCCTCGGGTTTGATTAGGGGTTAAAATTGTAACTGGCTTAAAATGAGGCTAATTCGCCAGTGCCAGATCTACGGCTCTTTGGGCGTGAAGCCTTAAAGTGTCAAACAATGGCAGCACACTATCTTCTTCCCGAATTAACATCGGAAGCTCGGTACATCCCAAAATAACACCCTGAGAACCTGCTGTTTTAAGTTTATTGACTATTTTGATGGTTCTTTCTCTGGATTCTTCGACGATTTTTCCGTAGGCAAGCTGATTGAAAATCACATCGTTTATGAATTCACGATCATTTTCAGCAGGTATGAGGACTTTGAGATCGGCGGAGACCAGATTGTTCTTAAAAAATTCTTCTTCCATAACCGCTTTGGCTCCTAAAAGCCCTACGTTCGATAGCCGTGCGCGTTTGACTGCCTCTGCTGCAGCATCGGCAATATGAATCAGCGGAACCTCGATGGAGCTTTGGATCTGTTCGGCAATCTTGTGCATGGCGTTACAGCAAATCAGGATGAAATCGGCGCCGCCTTTTTCCAGCCTGCGAGATGATTCAACCATAATTTCAATCAATTCCGCCCACCGATCCTTATGTTCCAATTCATTTATTTCATGATGATTGACACTGTACATTAGAACTTTTGCCGAGTTTAATCCACCCAGCTGTTTTCTTGTCTCTTGATTGATCAGCCGGTAATATTCAGATGAAGACTCCCAACTCATTCCGCCAATAAGGCCGATTACCTTCATCTACTGGTCCTCCTAAATCGTCATTAATCCACCGGTTATACAGGTGAGGAATGAAAAGGTTTTACCTTTTCAGATGGTTTTTGAGTTATATTAAATCCGAAACCCGAAGCATCCCGCTTTAGCGGGAAAACAAATTCGAAATTCAAATTTTTCAATGCTCAAAACGGGTACGAAAAAGCCAGATATAAGTAGGCGATGTAAAGACAAAGGTTTTGGTCATTGGGATTTTGGTCATTGGGTATTGTTTCGAATTTCGGTTTTCGATATTCGTATTTTAAGCTCACTATTTCAGTGGCCCCTTTTAGGGGCCTTACTTATACCACCCGTTCTACTGGTGATCGCTGATTAGTGCCCGGTTGAGCATAGATGTACCGTGACAAACAACGGCTAAAAAATATTTTTAACAAGATTTGGCAGCCAAAGTATAATCTGTGGAAAAACGGAGGCGATTGCAAGAACCATGAGGTGCCCTATAATGAAAGGGATTGATTGACGAAATGCTGATTCATACGTAACTCCAGCAATTTTTGATCCTACCATCAAGGTCATTCCCACCGGCGGTGTTATGTTACCAAGGTTGAGAGCAAGCAACATAACCACAGCGAAGTGCAAAGGGTCGAACCCAAGCTGGACCATAGCCGGCGCCAGAGCCGGTGCAGCTATGACAATAGCCGGCAAGACGTCAACAAACATGCCTATAATGATCAAAAGGACATTTACCACGAATATCTGAATTATCGGCACCGTGCTAACCATCGAAATAAATTCGGCTGAGCTTTGAGCAATACCGGACCGGACCACATACCATCCCAAAATAGTCGAGGCTCCGAGTAGAAAGAAAACGACACCGGAAAATTTTACCGTGGAAACAAGAGAATCAACGATATCTCGAAATTTCAGGGTACGGTATCCAAAAAAGCCAACCATCAATGCATAAATAGCGCCAAGCCCCGCCGCTTCCGTTACCGTGGTGATGCCACTTACAATCCCTCCTAAAATAATCACCGGGATCATCAACGCGGGAAAGGCACGGACTCCCGTGCTCAATATATGTTTTAATGTGATATCTGTGTGACTGGCATAGCCGCGGCGCCAAGATATCCATCCACTTACCACCAGAAGCGCGCCTCCCATCATTAGCCCCGGAATCAGGCCTGCGACAAATAAATCTATGAGTGATAGATTGCGTAATGTTGCCGCATATACCACCATGATTATACTAGGGGGAATAATAGGCCCGATAATCGATGAACAAGAAGTGACTGCCGCAGCGTAGTCGGCATGATATCCTTCACGTTTCATAGCCGGGATAAGGGTTTTACCAATCGCGACCGTGTCGGTTACCGCAGCCCCAGTAAGACCGGCAAATAAAATGCTAACTACGACATTAACATGGGACAACGCTCCGGGGGTTTTTCCAAATAGACTGTTAGCGAAGGCTACAAGTCGATCGGTTAGTTTAGCACGGTTCATCAACTCGGCAGTAAAAATAAAATAGGGAATGGCAATCAGAAGAAAACCGGAAACGCCGGAGTAAAAGCGATCTGCTATGATCTCAATAAAGCCAATGCCTCCGATAGATATTGCGCCCGACAGGCCGGCAGCGATCATCACAAGTGCTATCGGCAGTCCGATCATCGCAAGCACCATAAAAACAACAACAGGAATAGCACCCATTAATCAAGCTCCGTGGTTATATCTAAATGTTGAACCAGTGATACGCCACTTAGCAAATGCACACACATAATCAGACCACACACAGGGATAGAAAGCGCTGTCCATTTATGCGAAATCTGCAAGGTATCTGACACCATAAAGAGCTGTGTAGAGTTTTCAAAAAAAACCATGCCATACCAAACCAGAGCTACAGCGAATAATCCCACTAAAGCGAGGTTCAGGAATTGAGTCGCCCGTAACAGCTTTGGGGATAAATATCTTATTGCCATGGATATTGCCACATGTTCGCCCGACTTGAAGGCCACGGTCACACTCAGCAGCGCAAGCCATGGTAAAAATAGACGTGTAAGAGAGTATGACCAGGTAAGTGAGCTGCCAAGCACTAATTGATAAGTTATCCCGATCGTAGAAAGTACGAGCATGGTGACGACAAAAAGCACGCCGAAAACGATAGCAATAATATTAACTATGTCGCTTATTCGTTGCAATTTCACAGCCATTTCATTCCTCATGATCCTTTATATAGTCTTCCAGATAAAGCTTTTGGTTTGCGTTATCAGTCGCCTCCCCCTCAGACAACGTACTGTTTTGACGCCTAATCCAGTAGGCTCCTTCTATCCTTGCCAAAAACATTATCTGAAAACCTGTAGATGGGCGGGCCAAATCTGCGCCCGCCCTCTTTTTTCAGGTTAATGGTCTATTTAAGATAACGTTCCATCCACTCAGATTCGAGCTGTGAGTTGATCAAGTTGACCTGGGACCAGAATTCATCGACCAGGGCCTCGTCGATTCCAAAATCCGATGTGATCCACTTCTTAAATGCAGGCTGGGTAATATCACGCATTCTAGCTTTTTCTGAGTCGGGTAGTATGTAACATTTTTTAAATTTCTTACACGAATTCACCCACCCTATTACACTGATATTTGTGGCAACCCCATGTCCCATGGTCACAGCTTCTCGAGCGGCACGAATGATGATTTTTTTGTATTCTAGAGGAAGCGTTTGAAACCATTTATCGCTAACCACCCAGGTCACCGTGTTATATATATGACCGCTCCAGGTAGTGAAATCTGTGACATCCGCTAATTTAAAGGCATCATTAACACCCGGTGCATTAAATTGGCCGTCCGCCAAACCCGTCGCGAGCGCGGTCTGCACTTCACCCCAGGGTAATGGAGTAGCTGACGCACCGAGCGCCTTCATAGTGACGATATGGGCCGGATTTTCTTCTACTCGAATTCTCAAACCCTTTATGTCTTCCACAGTTTTTATCAGCCGTTTATTATTAGTAAAGGCAACATATCCACCACCGTCATCGAAGGTTCCCAAATATCGAAGTCCGCTCTCCTTAACCATTACCCGCATAAAGTCCGCAAAATACTTACTGTCAAAAAATCCCCAGGCTGTTTTATAGTTTGGAAACAGAAAAGGCGTCGTTACGAGCTGATAGTTTCGATAAAAGGATGACATCGCACCAGATGACATCAGCGTAGACTGGATTGTTTTCCCCCTCTGGCATGCCTTGCCGGTTTCCACCTCGGTTCCAAGTGAACCGGAGGCAAAAATCTTAACCTCAATATCACCATTTGTAGCAGCTTCGACCACCTGTCTAAAGCGTTCTAGTGACGGTGACTCTTCGTTGCTTAAAAAGTCCGAGGGATAGATGTGTGAGATCGTCATCGTATATTTCGCTGCTTGAACCGGCGTAATGGATAGCATCAATGCTGCGGTGAACACTCCAATACATAGCGTGGCCATTGCTATAGCGCGGAAAGACACACATCGACGAATGAAATAAAAATAGGTATTCATGATTTTCTCCTTTTCTCCCACTGGGAATTTGTGTGTTGAGCACTCTAAGGTGCGGTTTCGGGAAATTTGACTGTCCCCTACATAAAATTTCTCTCTCGGCATCACCTCCCTTCTCCTGACATCTTGGATGAAACATTAATAAATCTGTTCTTTTTGTTTTTCATGATTTCTCCTCCTTTTTGATATTGTTTTGGAAATGGCTCAATGCCCTTTCTCTGTTACCGCCAACAAGAATACGCGGGTCAAATTTTTCCTTTTCGGCGTGGTTTTCCATGGCTCGATCAATCTTCTTCGGGTCTTTTGACTTGATTGCCTTTAAGACGTCTTTATTTAATTTTATGAGTCGGGAGGGACCGTCCGGAAAGAGTTCATCAAGAATAGGCGTATAGCCCTTGAGCAGTATGTCATATAAAATATTCCAGATCAAATAAAAAACCTGGTTTTTGGTTGCCAGGGCCAGTTTCCGGTGAAATTCAACACCCAGCGGGAAATAGGCATGAATATCGTTATTGCAGGATTCCATCTCTCCTATGAGATGTTCCAAATCGTCGATTTCCGCTTCGTCGGCATTTTGGGCTACAAGCTGCGAGATGCCGAGTTCAATGTATTTGCGGACCTCCATTATTTCCAGGATGGTCTCTTCTCCAACCCTAAAAAGCAAGGAAAGATGCTCCCGGACGGCCTCCATGTATTGAGTGATGCCAACTTCTTTGACCACAGACCCTTTGATACCAGAATTGATTTCGATCAGGCCCATAACGCTCAAAGTTCTTAGCGCTTCCCTTACAGCCTGCCGTCCAACCCCGAAAACTTTGCACAGTTCTCGTTCGGAAGGCAGTCTGTCACCGGGTTTGAGTTCGCCATCGAAAATTTCTTTTTGAATTTGATCGGCGACTTCTTCATAAATGCGGGTTTTTTTTATTTGTTTGAATGACATTTTTTTGTTTTTTCTTTGGAATTACGATTTGCTTTAGTATGGTCATACCATCCGCCTATCGTCCCGTCAACTTTTTTTTAAAAAATATAAACAAAAGAGTGTGTTTTGATTAATTAGTATGATATCAACCAGTTAAATTTTCAATAAAACCCAAAGTGAGAAAAAACCTGCCTGAAACACCTTGTCCTTTTCCAACAAACTGCGCATACTCTGGGTAAGCCATTGTGCACAGAGGGTTCAGTTAATTTTGCGCCGAGGCGAATAGAACATTAAATAGTGTCTGAACGAAAACTAGGAATTTTTTCCAAGATCAAGTCGAAGATCCCGGACTTTGAGCGGGGGAAGGCGAAAATTATAACCACCCCGCTTAAATACAGCGGGACAGGCATCCATACATTGAAGTATTTCGAGGATTATAATTTGAGCCTGTCGAAGCGAAGCGTAGATCCCGCTCATCGGGGACGTAGAGATTGGGAAAAATAACAGTTTTCGTTCAGACACTATTTAGGCAGATTCAGGCGTTTCGTCTCAATTTCCAAGGGATAGAAAATCATAGGATCTGGCTGAGGAACAGTTGTGTCCGGTCCCATCGCGGGTTATTGAAAAATTCGTTGGGTTCGTTTTCTTCGACAATCTCACCGCCATCCATAAAGATAACTCGGTTGGCCACGGTTTTAGCAAAACCCATCTCGTGTG
>JAIVXD010000064.1:8033-9487 GCA_048636195.1 Anaerolineales bacterium | reverse complement strand
TTGCAAGTATCATCTGCCTTAAGTCCCAAAATATTGGGTAAATCTTAATATATGACAAACCCTTTTGCAGCCTCCATGGCATCTTGACAACCTGTTTTTCGGGTGGTAACGTCGCCACTTCTGAATCAAGAGTCATTTAGTCGCATCCACATACAGAATGGATGCTTTTCTTGTTCTGGATAGAGATGCGCGCCGGAGGGAACCAATGAATTTCCAAGAATTGATTATGACCCTGGAAAAATACTGGGCTGATAACGGGTGTTTGATACAGCAGCCCTATGACCTTGAGGTTGGGGCCGGGACGTTTAATCCTGCGACCCTCTTGCGGACATTAGGTCCGGAACCATGGTCAGTGGCCTACGTGGAACCATCCAGGCGTCCTACTGATGGTCGGTACGGAGAAAACCCCAACCGTTTGGGACATTACTATCAATACCAGGTGATCATTAAGCCCTCTCCCATTGATATACAGGATATGTATCTAAGGAGTTTAAAGGCCCTTGGGCTGGATCCCCTGGACCACGATATCCGGTTTGTTGAGGATGACTGGGAATCCCCCACCTTGGGTGCTTCAGGCCTTGGGTGGGAGGTATGGCTTGATGGTATGGAGATCACCCAGTTTACATATTTTCAACAGGCGGGCAGCATCAGGCTGGATCCAATTTCTGTAGAGATTACTTACGGGTTGGAAAGAATATCCATGTATTTACAGGATAAAGAAAACGTATTTGATCTCATGTGGAATGATCGGTTGACATATGGGGATGTCCATAAAAAAGGGGAATGGGAACTGTCTGTGTATAATTTTGAGACAGCTGATGTGGATATGCTTGTAAAGATGTTTGGTATGCAAGAGAGAGAATCCATCAAGCTCTCTGAGGAAGGGCTGGTCCTGCCGGCCTATGATTATTGCCTCAAGTGTTCGCATACATTTAATATTCTGGACGCCAGAGGGGCAATCAGTGTGACAGAAAGAACCCATTACATTGATCGTATCAGAAATCTGGCGCGTCTTGCTGCAAAGAATTATTTGGTTCAGAGAGAGGAAATGGGATACCCTTTGATGATTGACGATTGTTGATTGACTATTGACTAATGACAAATGACTAATGACGAGAAAAAATATGGGTGCTGAACTGCTTTTAGAAATTGGAACAGAGGAGATCCCCTCAGCTTATCTGGAAGAAGGGTTAAATGAACTGAGGCGGCTTGCAGAAGCCTGTCTAAAAGAAAACCGTATTGAGGTGACAGGTAATCTACGCACATGTGGAACCCCCAGGCGATTAGTGCTGATAGGAAAGGCCATTGCTGAGAAACAGGAAGATCTGGTCCAGGAGATGACAGGGCCTCCAAAGACCGTGGCCTATGATAAAGAAGGGAAGCCAACTAAGGCCGCCATTGGTTTTGCGCAAAGGCAGGGCGTTTCCGTTGAGGAACTGGAACGTACAGACACG
>JAIVXD010000064.1:0-8023 GCA_048636195.1 Anaerolineales bacterium | reverse complement strand
AAGGGGAGTACCTGTTTATTAAGCGCAAGATTCCAGGGAGGTCTGCCAGAGATATCCTGGCAGAGGTCTTGCCAAAACTCGTTGGAGACATACCCTGGCCCAAATCCATGAGGTGGGGGAGTGTGGGTTTTTCGTTTGTGAGACCTGTTCACTGGGTGTTGGCACTTTTGAATGGGGAAGTAATTCCATTTGAAGTTGCTGGTGTAAAGAGCGGGAATACTACCAGAGGCCACCGGTTTATGGCGCCTGAGGTAATGAAAATTGTGGATGTTAAGGATTATTTTGAGAAAATAGAGAAAAGCTTTGTCCTGGTCGATCAAAAGGAAAGAGAGCAAGTCGTGGAAAAATTGGTCCTTGAAGCGGCTGAGTCAGTGGGTGGAAGACCTGCCAAGGACCCGGATCTGGTGACAACAGTGGCCAATCTCGTAGAATATCCTTCTGCGGTTTGCGGTAATTTTGACAGGAGTTTTCTTGATGTCCCTGAATCTGTTCTGATTACGGCCATGAGAGAGCATCAGAAATACTTTGCTGTTTACGATGGGGAAGACCGATTAATGCCCAATTTTGTAGCCGTGAACAACACCATTGCAAGGGATACGTCCGTGGTAAAAAGAGGCCATGAACGTGTCTTGCGTGCCAGGCTTTCTGATGCAGACTTCTTTTTTAAGGAAGATCTGAAACGGCCTCTACGGGACCGGCTTGAGGATCTAAAAAGGGTTACATATCAGGCTGATTTAGGGACCTCATATGCCAAGGTTCAGCGTTTTGCCAGACTGGCTGAATACTTGGGCGGAAAAGTACTCCCGGGAAAGATCGAACAAATAAGAATTGCGGCAAGCTTATGTAAATGTGATCTTGTCAGCCAGATGGTCACTGAGTTTCCGAGCCTTCAGGGCGTGGTGGGAAAAGTGTATGCCCGGATTGAGGGGCAGCCTGAAGAGGTGTGTGCTGCAATTTATGAGCACTATCTTCCAACAAAGGCCGGTGGACAGCTTCCCACATCCAGGATCGGGGCCGTTGTTGGCCTGGCAGACCGAATGGATACCATTACCGGGTGTTTTGCTGTCGGTCTTGAGCCTTCAGGCACAGCCGATCCCTTTGCCCTGCGAAGACATTCTCTGGCCATTATCCGGATTGTGGAAGATATGGGATGGGATCTGTCGCTTAAAGAGTTCATTGAAAAGGGCCTATCTATCTCACGTGAAGAAGTCGAGTTCGATAAAGGCCGTGTGTTTGCCAAAGTTTCCGATTTTTTTAAAGAACGGTACAAGCAGATGATGTTGCGATCTGATTATGAAACTGACCTGATTGAGGCGGTCATATCGGTGGAGTTCGATCGGATCAATGATCTGCGCTTAAGAATTGAACAGCTCAAGAGATTTGCTACTGAGTCAAGTGAGTTTCATGACCTGGCCCTGACTTTTAAAAGAGTAACCAACATCCTTAAAAAACAGGGAAAGACATTTGAGGTAGATACGGCCCTGTTCAAAGAAACCTCTGAATCCGCCCTGTGGAAGACATTCCAAGCCTTGAAAGATGATGTTTACGGATGTTTGGGAAGAAAGGATTATTATGGGGCTTTGGGACTTATGGTCAAATTCAGGAAACCGGTGGATGATTTCTTTGATGAAGTGGAAATCCTTACAAAAGAAAACGAGGCACTAAAAGCAAACAGGGTAGGGATTCTGCAGCAACTGTCAAAGCTTTTCCTGAGCGTGGCAGATCTATCAAAATTTTCTATCTGAAGTGAAAGCATAAAGCTGAGCTGAAGTTGTGGATTTGAGCAATAATAACTTTAGATCACTTTAGGCACTTTAGATCACTTTAGGCATTTATCTTGGGGTTTCTTAATCAGTATATACAACTCCCCATCATGTTGTAGGTGCCCTGCGGCTATTTCAGCATAAGGTCCACTTCCCCAGAAAAGATCTGCCCTTCCTGCACCTTTGATAGCGCCACCTGTGTCCTGGTTTAATACAAACCGGGAGAATTTATGCCATCCTGTGATTTCTTCCTGATCGTTTACAATGGGCTTCTGGCACGAAATAAATGCCAGGGCCCCTTTTGGAAAAAGCCTGGCGTCGAGGGCCAGAGATCTTTCGGGTGTAACGGGGATGTTGATGTTACCGAGGGGACCGCTTTCAAGGGTTCGAAAAAATACGTACGAGGGATTTTGATTGAGGACATCGTCAATAATTTCAGTGTGTTCAGATAGATACCTCCTGATTCCCTGCATAGACATTTCTTCTCTTTCCATAAACCCCTTGTCCAGCATATATCTCCCAATGCTTCGATACGGTCGCCCGTTGGAGGCCTGGTAGCCAACCGAAATGTTCTCTCCATTGGGTAATATCAATCGGCCTGACCCCTGGATGTGAAGGAAAGCAACATCAACAGGATCTCTCAGCCATGCGATTTCGAGATTTTGCCCTTCCAATGCCCCTTCCATTTCGATCTGTTCCCTGGAATAGTAAGGTACCACGTCCTTTCCCTCGATCCTTCCGGTGATGTTTTGACCTTCAAATTTTTTGTTAAAAAGGGACAGGTCAATTCTGAGCAAATCGTCCGGTTTCCTGTAGAGGGCATATCTATAGGTTTTATCTGAAGTCAGACTTGCAGCGAAAACAGGTTCAAAATAGCCGGTAAAAAGCACCTTATTGTTTCCAGTGCGGCCAGCGGCGCGATACACCAGGAAATGCTTTTTGACCTCTTTATTTAATTGACTGGGATTAGGGTTTTTTTGTATGAGGTTAAGGAAAAATTCTTGGCTCTCCCGGACCTGCTGGCAGGTAAAGTTGTGTGGGCCGTAACGAAAAATATATCCCGGTTCAAGCCGGTCCAGGTATTCAAGGTTTCTGTTGATTGCAAGCACCAGGGATTCCGGGCCCATGTCATCGTGAAATGTCGGACAGAAAAAACGGACCGGTATGAGCGCCTCTTCAGGCCGTTGCGCTTCCTGTCTAAGAGCCGGATAGCAGCCTGAAAGGCCTGTGGCGCATAATATGAGAAGAGATATAAGGAATGTTTTTTTTGTGCTCATCATAATCGTCTCAGATTTGCGGTAAACCTACAACCCCTGAATCCCGCTTTTTAGCGGGAAACCCGTGAACGGTTACAGGATTTATAGGTAACTGCTCAATAAGAGCGGGATGAATTTAAAAAATCCCCCTGAATCCCCCTTTGCAAAAGGGGGAAGCAGTCGAAATGCCCGAACTTTTTAAGATGTTACATTTATAGTATAAAAATTTTCCTTTTTCAAGAAACGTTACATAGTGATGTGTAGTTATTTTTCAAGGGTGGTGTGGTTTTTTTGACCCACTTTTGGCTTCAAGTTCTTGGGACAATAATGTCCCAAGAAAACATATTACGCCATTGTTAGCCTGTTAAAGCAATATGTTAAATCATTTAGCTTAAGTGTTCCCTATGAGTTCTTTTTTTTGGCACGGGCTTTGCTTTAATGAAAAATGATTAAACTATTTTCGAAATAAGTCAGGAGTGGATTGTGGATTATAAACAGCGGACATTAATGAATGAGGTCGGTTGCACAGGTATCGGCCTTCATACTGGGGAAAAAGTCAAGATCAATCTAAGACCTGCCCCAGCCAATAGCGGGATAAAATTTGTAAGAACCGACCTGAAAGGTCGCCCGGAAGTAGAAGTAGGCTTCGATAATGTATTTGACACCACCCTTGCAACAACAATTGGCACTAATGGTTGCAAAGTCTCGACCATTGAGCATCTAATGGCAGCCTTTTTCGGATTGGGCATAGACAACGCAGTTGTTGAGCTTGATGGTCCGGAAGTTCCTATTATGGATGGCAGTGCGGCCCCTTTTGTTTTTCTTATTAAAAGCGGGGACATCCGGGAGCAGAAAAGCCCAAAACAGTTCATCGTTATTAAAAAGCCTTTTAAGGTTGATGACGGCAATCGATCCGTTTCCATATACCCGTCAAAAGAGCTGAAGATCACCTATATGATTGATTTTCAACATCCCCTTTTGAGGAATCAGGAATATGAGCTAACCTTTTCCGGCAGGGATTTTGTAAGGGAAATCAGCACGGCCCGAACATTCGGTTTTCTGAAAGATGTGGAGACACTCAAAAAAAATGGACTTGCCAGGGGAGGCTCGCTTGATAATGCGGTCGTCATTGATGACTTCAGGATTATTAATGAAGATGGTCTTAGATTTGATGATGAATTTGTAAGGCATAAGATCCTTGATTTTATTGGGGATATTTCTATTGTAGGGTCTCCTATTATCGGCCATTTTGTTGTTAAGAAATCCGGCCATTTTCTTAACCAGCACATGCTAAAGAAGCTGATGGAATCAAAGAAACACTGGAAGGTAATGACCTTTAAAACTCCGGAGGAATGTACTAAAACCAATGTAACTATCCCGGCTTTTGGCGCGTTGCAACCCGTGACTGCATAAACCGCCTGATAAGCCTATCTACATCATAAAAAGGGGTCACTTAAGCCGTTCTCGGAAAGTGGCCCCTTTCTTTTTCCCACACCCTAAGCGAAAACACTGCATAATCAAGCCCAGCCTGATCAGAGCAACGCATCGATATAGCTTGCATTCCAAGGGGCACTTACGTATTATACCCCTCAGAATATCCGGTATTTTTATACTAACTATAGAAAATTGTCTTTTCACACGGAACATCTAATGAGCTGCGCCCCTTTCCCAGGCAACAGGTTAAAAACAGCGTTAGTAATTATTTTTCTTATGGGCTCCCTCCTGGCAACACCGGCCCGGGCAGAAGAAGCGCTATTAACGGACATTGTTGTGACCTCTACCGGGGAGCATCTCCTGGTCTATTTGAGAGTTACGGGCTGTTTTACAGAGGAGATGATAAAGGCTATTGAAAATGGAATCAATACAACCTTCACATTTTTTATAGGGCTTTATGAAGTCAGGGATTTCCAGCGGGACAAAAATATTGCTGAGCTGAGAGTGACGCATAGTATCGTGTATGATAATCTTAAAAAGGCTTATAAGGTTCGACTTTCGGAGATAAATAGTGAAATGATCCTTGTGGAGGATTTCCATGAGGCAAAAAACCTGATGTCGAAAATTGTGGGTGTCAAGCTAACAGGGCTTAATAAACTTCAAAAAGGAAACCGGTACCAGGTCCGCATGATGGCCGAATTAGCCAAGATAAGGCTTCCGTTGTACCTTGATTATGTGCTTTTCTTCTTATCCTTGTGGGATTTTGAAACCGATTGGTACAAGGTAAATTTTACATATTGACATCCTCACTTTGATGGGCTGAGCACCTCCCGGGGTTAATCCCGATAATCAGTGATTCTCCTGTTATGAAAAAAAACTATCTACACTCCCAACGAAAAGATCTCAGGAGGCGACGCAGGGAAAGATATCTGATAGCCGTACTGTTAGTCGTGATTTCATTCCTGACTTACCTGGGAGTACGCGTCTTTAATCTGGGGCTGGGACTACCGTTCTCAAGCAGCATTCTTGTTTTCGCCCTCATAAATATCAATGTGATATTGCTCCTTCTCCTCTTCTTTCTCACGGGTCGAAACTTAGTCAAGCTGCTTTTTGAAAGAAGAAAGAACATAATGGGGGCGAAACTCAGGACTAAATTGGTCCTGGCCTTTATGACCCTGTCTCTATTGCCGACGATAATTCTCTTTTTTGTCTCTGTGCAATTCATTTCTTTGTCCATCGAATACTGGTTTAACCTCCCTATTGAACAATCTCTGAAAAACTCGGTCGAAATGGGGCGTGACTATTATAAAGGGATTGCCGATGAGATCCTTTCTCTTGGCAACAACTTGAGCCGGGTTATCACCCACGAAGGCTATATGTTGCTTTCCAGGAAGGAAGGTCTTGAAAAATTCATCAATGACAAACAGAAGGAATACCACCTGGCTTCCCTATCGGTCTTTTCGAACAAGCTGGAACAGAGAACAGTTGCCCAGGACCATCGGATTGATCTTAGTGGTTTTAAAAGGCCGGGTAAGGAAGTCCTGACAAAAACTTTAAAGGAAGGAACGGATTCCCGGTTTGTCAAATCTTCCCCCCATGGAGATCTGGTCAGCGGAATTGCCCCTGTCTTTTCAAGGACAGAGTCAAAGGCTGTGGTCGGTATGATAGTCCTGGCAAAATTTGTCCCGGCCAGTTTTGTTAATAGGCTCAAGATTATTTCGAATGGTCTCCAGGAGTATGAGCAACTCAAGATGTTGAAGAAACCGATAAAGACCAGCCATATGATTACCCTTTCCATTGTTACTCTCCTTATTATCTTTTCATCCGTATGGTTTGGTTTTTATCTGTCCAAGGAAATCACCACCCCCATCAAGGAACTGGCCGAGGGAACGAACCGGATCGCTTCAGGAGACTATGATTTTTTCATTGATCAGGAGGCAAAAGATGAAATAGGGATTTTGGTCAATTCCTTTAACAAAATGACTATGGATCTGAAAATAAGCAAGAATAAGCTTGAGGAGGCCAATAGGGAGCTCATAAAAGGCAATTTTGAGCTGGAACAACGGCGTCTATATATGGAGATTGTCTTAGCCAATGTTGCAGCCGGTGTGGTCTCTGCTGATGCAGATGGAAGAATTCTTACCATCAACAAATCAGCGGAGCAGATGCTGAATATAGAAACGGAAAGGATCATCGGAAAGAAATACGTGGAGATTCTGTTGGAGGAACATATCAAAATTATTGACGGGTTCCTGGGAGACGAGGGCCTTTTTAAGAAAGGTTTTCTGGAGAAACAAATCAAATTATCTGTGGAGAACAAGACACTGACGCTGCTCGTATATTTGAATGTTCTTCGCGATGATCGAGGGAATTACCTTGGCCTTGTCGGCGTTTTCGAGGATTTAAGCGAAATCGAAAAGGCCCAGAGGGTTGCCGCATGGCGGGAAGTGGCAAGACGGATAGCCCACGAAGTCAAAAATCCCCTAACCCCTATCCAGCTCTCTGCCCAGCGGCTTAAGAAAAGATATGGAGGGAAACTGGGCAGTGGTGATGAAAAGGTCTTCCAGGAATGTACTGAGATGATCATTAAGCAAGTAGAGGAAATCAAGTGCCTTGTAGATGAGTTCTCGAAATTTGCCCGAATGCCGGCATCTAACCCAGTCCCATCAGATATCCGTAAGATTATTAAGGAAGCTGTGACTCTCTACAGGGAGGCGCAAAAAGATGTGAAATTCATTTTCAGGGATTCAAAGGAAGTGCCTGTTTTTAATCTGGACAGAGTACAGATGAAGAGAGTGATGATCAATTTGCTGGACAATTCAATTGAGGCGATTGATGGTGAGGGAGAGGTCATCATTGATCTCGATTATGACAGGACGCTTCAAATGGTAAAGATAGAATTCGCTGATAACGGGAAGGGTATATCTCCTGAGAACAAGGAGAAGCTGTTTGAACCGTATTTCTCTACAAAAAAGCAGGGGACAGGCTTAGGCCTTGCCATTGTAGATACCATAATCACGGATCATAATGGATTTATCCGGGTTAAGGACAATAAGCCCAAGGGGGTCAAGTTTATTATAGAACTCCCTGTCAGGGTATGAGTAGTATGAGAAGTGATCTAAAGTGAACTAAAGTGCCTAAAGTGATCTAAAGTAGTTGAAGTGAACTAAAGTTGTAATATTCGTAAGTATTCAATATTCAGGGGAAAAATAAAAGGCTTACGCCCGCCTGCCGTTGCCTGGCACTGGCGGGCAGGCCTAAATTCCTTATTCGGAGTTTACCCGTAAGGGTTTTATCGCCGAGTTATTGAGAAGATACTAATTTTCTTCAAATGATCAGTCTTGTTGTCAGTCAAGGTAAAGGGTGGTAGCCGGGATGCCTATAAGCGAGGCAGGAGGGTACGGTTAAATGGGAGTTCTTTGGCCGGACTGGGACCGGGTTCACCAGGACAAATCCTTTGGGTTTTGGTCCCCATTTCTGGCTTTTTTTTCTATTTTATACGGCACCGGAGTCAAGCTTCGTTTGTCAGGTTACAAACACAGGCGTTTCAAAAAGAAATCCCTCCCCGGT
>JAIVXD010000063.1:0-9496 GCA_048636195.1 Anaerolineales bacterium | reverse complement strand
GTAAATTCAATAAGTTGAAGGGCTTTTCAGGGCATCGGGAGCCATTGGCATGGCCTTTGCTATTTACAAGTTTCAAGACGGAAATAATAATTTTTTTCAAATATCAGAGGAGGGGCTAAAAATGGAAGGCAGTGTTATGAGAGAATCTATGAGGATTGTTCCGCCCGGGAAGAAGAAATGTGTATGGATGGAGGCCGGAGTCGTTTCCTACAAACTTTGTGATAACAACTATGACTGCTCCACCTGCGTATATGACCACGGGATGCAATTAAAAGTTTCCCGTCAGAAAGAAGCAGTTGCGAGTATTGCCGCGGTTGAAATGGCGCCAGATAAATTTAAATTCACTGCAACATGGGTGGATAAAATGATGCAATTGCCCGCTTTTCAGCGCAAATGTCGTTATATGATTACAGGTGAGGTGGGCCGTAAGATATGCCCCAATGCCTATGTGTGCGGCAGTTGTTCCTTTGACCAGATGATGCAAATGCGCTTGCAGAGCGAGGTGCTTCCTGTGCAAGCCCTGAATCAGGTAGCAGGTTTTGAGATGGCTGAAGACATCTATTACCACGAGGGCCACACATGGGTCAGGCCTGAGTACGGCGGCCGTATCAGGGTGGGGTTGGATGATTTTGCGCAAAAGCTTTTGGGAAAGCTCAGCAGGATTGAAACTCCTACTATTGGCCATGAAGTGAAGCAGGGTGAGGTGGGGTTTCGAGTCAGACGTAATGGTGAAGTGGCGCAGGTCCTCTCCCCAATTGATGGCATCATAACCCATATTAATAATCAACTTTTGGACCATCCCGAACTGGTCAATGAATCCCCCTATGAAAAAGCATGGCTATTCATTGTTGAGCCAACAAAACTGCGCAAGAATCTAAAAGAATTATATTATGGCGAAGAGGCACACAAATATATGAGTGAAGAAAGGGAAAAGCTCTTTTCCATGGCCAATGATGATTTGAGGATCGCCGCAGATGGCGGTGATTCAGTGGAAGATATCTTTGATGAGCTTGAAGGGAAAAACTGGACCAAATTTGTGGAAACCTTTTTCAGGACTTAATCGTACAATCTCCAAAACCTCCCGTTCTGTAAAGTAACGAACGGGAGGTTTTTTATTGCTATGAAGGAATGCTAATTTGCGATCTATTGCGGCCCTTCCAGGATTTTTTCTTTTTTTGAGGACCGGTTTATGTAAACAGCGCATTGATAACAGGAACCGCTACACAGGGTTTCCTTGTTCTCCCTGGTTTCATAACAGGGAGCGGGGGCAAATTCATAGGCAGGGCATTTTTCTTTCACCACACAATCAAAAACATTCCAGCATGGAGCCAACTGGAGGAGCCGTTGTATACAAGGCAAAGTGAAGCCTTCATTATGGATTAAACGGTAAATCTGTCGTATCTGTTCTATTTCAAAATCCAAGTAGATCCTATTATTTGTTCGGGGATTTCTCCTGGGCTTGATAAATCCCATTTTTTCATAATCCCGTATGGTCTTTTGGGAGAGATCAACCACTCTGGATACTGCGCCGATTGAATACTCGCGCGATCCCTGGCTTGTCTTTCGTATTTCAGTCTTGTGATGCAAGTTGTGCCTCTAAAAGTTGATGGTCTCGTAAAAAGCTATGTGATGCCGCTCTGCGGCACTGTAACCGAAAATAACTTACCAATCATATCAGAAGGTTATGATTGAGTTATTTGAAAGTCAAAATTTATATTTTTAACGCCCATAACTATTTGATATTCCAATATGTAAATTGTTATTTTTGTGTATTTTGTGCCTTTTTGCGGCTATGTCAACCTTGAACCGTGAACCATGGAACTTTGAACCTGAGTTACCTTATTTTTTGGGATAAAGCTTGCCGCCGATTCGGACAGCCTTGCCTTTTTTGATCAGGCCCTCTTCCAAAAGTTCCTTAATTCTTGGTAGAAGCTTTTCTCTATCCACAGGTTTCTCAAAGAACTCATCCACTTTGAAATAGTCTTCATCTCCCCATTTTTCAAGCCGGACGCCCAGTTCATCTCCCATTCCGGATATCCCAATAATGGGAATATCCTTAAGATCGGGATTTGTACGCACTTTTTTACACACATCAAGCCCGGAGTAGATACTCTCCATCATGACATCCAGCAGAATAAGGTCGGGGTGCTCTTTTTCGATAAGATCAATCCCCTTTTGACCGTCCTCGGCAGTCAGTGTTTCAAACCCGTTCCGCTTTAAAAACGTCTCCATTGTGAAAAGGTAATCAGGGTTATCATCTATAATGATAATTTTTGCAGGATCTTCCATGCCATCACCCCCATTTGTTATTTTTTTTCTGTTCATCAAATACCTTCATATGGGATCACCCCATCCTCAAGATGACCCTGAATGTGGTGCCCTTACCGGGAGCAGTCAGGACTTCCACCCATCCACCGTGTTCTTTGACAATCTTATCCACTACTAAAAGCCCTAAGCCTGTCCCTTCACTTCCTTTGGTAGAAAAGAATTCCTTGAAGATATTCTCTTGGGCATCTTCATCCATCCCCACGCCATTATCTTCAACTTCAAACTTAAAATGAAATCTGTCATGGAAGTCTACTCTCACAACCACGGCATGAGTATGTTTCTCTTTGTCCTTTTTGCATGCTTCCAGGGCGTTCCATATTAGGTTGTGCAACATCCTGCGAATATTCGTAGGATCCAGATTCACCACGGGTAAGGCCGGGTTTGACCGGTGTTTAAGCTGTATACCCAAGGCCATCGACTTTTCAAGAAATAATCCCACCACATCCCTTACCATCTCCTCGGGGGACACCTTTTGGTACTTGGCGTCCCTTTTCTTGGAAGAATACAGAATGTTTTGAGCGATAGTTGAAATCTCACCGATATTCCGCTTAACAATATCCCATCCTTTGCCCGCAAGCTCCATGTCTCCATCTTTTATTCCTTCATCAACTACGTAGGCGCCACCTTGCAGGCCTTCCAGGATGTTTTTTATGTCATGGGATAGTATCGCAATCGATTGACCCAAAAAAGCGAGTTCTTTCTGAATCTCCTTAACTTGGGTGATGTTAGTGGACATTTCTATAACAGCTGCAACATTCCCTGAGGCGTCCAGTATTGGGGCAGAATAAACGATCAGTTGAGCCGTTTTCCCACTTGATAATTCCACATCCTCTTCACTGATGTGAACTTTCATATCCTTAAATGACTTTTGGACAGGACATGATTCACATATCTCCGAACTCCCCTTATAGACCATATGACAGAGATTACCGATCCCTTCACCGAAATCCTTTCTGAAATTCTCGTTGACGAAAACGATGTGAAGAGAACGGTCCTGTATGGAAAGATAACATGGCAGGAGGTCAAGGATTGTCCTGAAACCCAAGTCAACGATGATCCCGGAGTTATCTGGTCGACCTATAAGCCCTTCTTTTGGTTCCATTGTATTCGCCGAAGGATTTTATGCCCATCACCTGGTGGCTTGGTTTAGCCTATTTCAAACTGTTCTCAATCGCCTGTAAAAGCTCATCGGGTTCCGGCGGTTTTTCGATATAGGCCGCCGGTTCACTGATTTTTTCTCCCTTGTATTCATCGAGGACCTTCTGGGAATGAAAAAATGTCTTCTTGGACAATGCAGAGAGCATGATAACCGGAATGTCCTTCATTTCGGGATCGGTTTTTAACTCACGATACATATTGATCCCGCTCTCCCTTGGCATCATCACATCCAATATGATAAGAGACGGTTTTCTTTGACGCGCAATCTCCAACCCTTCCTTACCGTCCACAGCAGAAAGGGGTTTGTAACCACTTGTCTCCAATAGTGTGGTGACAAAGATCCTCATATCCAATTCATCATCCACAACCAGGACTCTTTTTGCCATTTTTTACTCCTCTATGAAATCGCGCCAAACGGCTTTTTTATTAGTACATATGCCCGGGTAAAGTAAACTGTTTGGCCGGGTTTCTGATGGCAATGACATGACAATGGGCATATTTGGATACATTGGCCACCGTGCTTCCGTGTTCAATCCTGTCCAGCTCAGATTTACCAAGTGTTCCCATCACAATCACATCAATATCATTTTTTTTTGCATATCTGATAATCTCCACGTCCGGTGAACCGCTCTTGATAGCAAATAAAAAATTATTAAAATCACCCATTCTCTTCTCGCACTCTTCTTTTAAAGCTTCTATCGCCCGCTTCTCTATCTCCTCATTGAAGAAGGCTTCGCCTCCTTCTGCCCCTTCCGGGACATGTTCATCCACTACATGCCTGCAATAGGCATAGGAAGAGTGGGGAATATGAAGGATATGTAATTTGGCATTATGTTTTTTAGCCAGATCGAGGGCATGAAGAAATGCAATATTGGCGTCCTCGGAAAAATCAGTACAGAACAGGATGCTTTTATATTCTATCATGACGTACTCCTCTTGTGGGTTAGATTGATGTAGGTTGATCCTTTTCAGGCAGTTTTATAACAAATCTTGTGCCTTTCCCTTTCTCAGAGTCAAACTCAATTGCACCTTCATGCTCATCTATGATCTTTTTGGTGATCATCAATCCCAGACCGGTGCCCCGGCTTCCTTTGGTGCTAAAGAACCTCTGGAATATTTTTTCTTTGGTCTCTTCATCCATACCGCAGCCATTGTCCACCACCTGAAACTCTACTGCCCAGCCCTCGGTTTTCAGTGTCCGGAGAAGGACCCTGCCTTGTCTTTGGGTAATATCAATGTTGATACACGCGTCTATGGCATTAGTTACCAGATTTAAGAGACATCGGTGGATTCCTTCCGGATCAAGCCATACCTGGATGAGGCTCTTATCCGATTTGACCTCTAAGGAAACGTCATTTTCCCGGGCCCGGGGAAGCATCAAATCAGCGATCTCCTGTGCCAGACTGTTGGGATCAAGAAGTTGGTAGTCCGGATCCCTTTCTTTGGTATAGCTGAGTAAGTCCAGGGCCATGCCTTTTATTCTGGCTAAATTTCCTTTGACCATATCCCAGCCTTCATGAAGATATTTTTCATTGTGGAGGTCAATGCCCTTTTCCAATACAAATGCGCCCCCTGTCAGCCCACCAGCTATGTTTTTGATGGCATGGGCAAGTCCCCCAACAGTCTGCCCAATAGCAGCAAGCCGTTCCGTTTCTAAGAGTTTTTTCGTTTTCTCCTCAACAAGGAGCTCAAGATTCTCGGTATATTCCTTAAGTTTTGCCCTCAAAGTGATCTTTTCGTTGGCCCTTTTCAGGGCGATTTCCAGGGCGTCATCGTTTATTGGTTTTGTGATAAAATCGGTGGCGTCAAATTTCAAACTCCGGATAGCCAGATCCATGTCGCCGTGCCCTGTGATCATGATCACTTCTGTGTCCGGACTCTCTTCTTTGATCTTCTGAAGTAGCTTTATACCATCCATCCCTGGCATTTTGATATCAGTCAACACGATAGGTGGCCGCATTTTCCTGAAAATATCCAGGGCCTCCTTACCAGTTTCAGCGGTAAACACCTTGAAACCGCTATCTGACAAAGATATGTCCAGAACCTTTCGGATACCTTCCTCATCATCAACCAGGAGAATTTTTTGTGTCATTTGGCCTCACTGGGAACGGGGAAGTGAACAACAAAATTAGAACCCACACCTTCCTGGCTTTCTGCATGAATGTGGCCTCCATAATCCTGTACAATGCCATAGCTGATGGAAAGTCCCAGTCCGGTGCCCTTTCCCACTTTCTTGGTTGTGAAAAAAGGATCGAAAATTTTATCAAGGATCGATTTTTGAATACCCACCCCTGTATCCTTCACTTCGATGGTGACAAATCCGTTTTTAAAACCGGTTTTCAGAAATATCTTTTTGGACTGACCCTTGTTATCTTCCTTGTCAGACTTTTTTTCAAGGGCATCCCTCGCGTTGATAAGCAGATTAATAAAGACCTGTTCCAACCGATTCGAATCAGCAAGAATGGGTGGGAGATCTTTTTCAAATTCCTTAACCACCTTTATTTCTCTCAGCTTCAATTGCTGATTGAAGATTTCAAGGGCCTTCTCCAATGTCTCATTTACCCGGACTTTCTCCCTCTCGACATCAGATTTGCGGCCAAATTCCCTCATATGATCGATGATCCTTGCAGCACGATCAACATGGCTATCTATCTCTTCGGCCAGTGTTTTCAGTATCTCATCCTGGATAGCCTCATTCTTCCGAACCTTTTTTATGATAAAACTACTTGCCGTCTTAATAACCGACAGTGGCTGATTCAACTCGTGTGCCACCCCCGTGGCCATCTCTCCCAGGGTAGCCATTTTGCTGGCCTGTATAAGTTGCTGTTCAGCCGTGAGGCGCTTGGTAATATCGCTTGTGGTAACCAGTAAGACATCCTGGCCAGAATACTCAGAAGAGGAAATGCGAATGTTCACATAGATCGTTTGGCCATCTCTTCTGAGATGCTTTGCTTTATTTACAATATTTGATGACTTTATTTCTGATGCGTATTCTTCCCGATAATTTTCCTCAAAAAGATTGAGAAAAGAGGTCATTAACATCTCTTCCTTATTGAATCCATATATGGCTGTCGCACTTTCATTGCAGTCCAATATGTCAAGAGTCTTTCTATCCAGTACAAACACCGGATTGGGTATGGTGTTGAATATAGTCTGGTATTTTTTTTCTGTCTTTTCGACCTCCTCTTCCAAGAACCTCATCTGGGTCACGTCCAGGCTCATCTCCATGGCAGCTACCACTTCGCCTTCGTCATTCTTTATGGGTGCGCTCCTTACTACCCAGTGGGTATTAGTACCGTCTTTGCTCACTCCAGTCTCTTCGCTGGAGTGAGGCTTCCCATCTTCAAATGTCTTTAATACCGGGCATACCTTGCATCTCTGAGACCGGCCTTTATATGCTTGATAGCAGTAGTCCCCAGTTTTGGGAGAAAATTTGTCGGCAAATTCGCGGTTATACCGAATAAGCCTGAGGTTTTTATCCTGTACTGTGATGTAGCAGGGAGCCAATTCAAAGAGAGCCTGATATTCATCCCTTTTTTGATTCAGCCCCTCTTGTTTTTGATCTGTCTTCTTGTCCATCTAATTTAAGACAAGGGCCAATTGGCCCCAACTCACCTCAATCTTCATCCTCTTTGGGTATCATTTCTTCGGGGATCTCCATATGCTCGGTGATCGCCTCTTTGAAGTGAATCGCCTTAATGCCGAGATCATATTCCTTGGACAGATCCCTTATCTGGTCTATACAATTGTGGCAGGGAACAAAGACAATTTTAGCCCCAGTCTCACGGATTTGCTCAGCCTTGATTTTTCCAGATGCAAGACGATATTTTTTCATCTCACCACCCATGGGCAGGGCACCACCGCCTCCGCCGCAACAGTAGTTGTAATTACCTTGGTATTTCATGGGTCGGAAATCCTCGGAGAGGAACTCCGCCAAACGCCTGTTTTTCTCAGCCAGGCCGCCATTGCGAACAACGTTGCAAGGATCCTGCACGGTTGTAGGCTCCTTTATTTTATCCTTTAGCTTAATCCGGCCGTCCCGAATGTAATCGTGAAAAAGCTCTACAGAGTGAACCACTTCTTGCTTCGGTGTGTATCCCAACCAGGCAGGCGCTTCGAACCGAAGCGCTCTATAAGCGTGACCGCATTCCGTGACGGCGACCTGTTGCACCTCCAATTCTTCCGCTCGCTTGAAAGTGTTTTCAACCATCAGTCTGGCCGTCTTGGTATCTCCGCAAAACATAGCCAAATTAGTGCCATCCCATCCGTCTTTGCTGGGTACAGTGTAGTCTTCGCCAGCCACATGGAAGATTTTCGCCACTTCCATGATATCCTGGGGATAAAATTTGGGTTCCCGGGCATTGACCGTATATAAAATTTTGGCTCCTTTCTTATCGATTGGGATCTTCAAACCAACCAACTCATCAGCGGTTTCTTCTTCACACCACTCCACGGTATCCACCCAGTCTTCCTTTGAAATGGCCATCTGATTACCGAACTCATTGTAATTCTTAACAGTTGTAAGCAGTCCTTCAGGGGCTATCCCTTGGGAAAGTAGCAGTGACCTCAAAAGGGATATCATCAGGGCGATATCTATGCCAAAAGGACAGTACATAGTGCAACGGCGGCACATGTTGCATTCATGATAAACCGTATGATAGACTTTTTGAAGAAAGTCTCTGTCAACCTTACCTTTTTTCTTAAGAATCTTTTTCAAGAATCTGACTTTGTGAGCAGGGATCATCTGAGGATCTTTACCGCTTGAAAGATAATAATGACATGTGTCGGCACACAGCCCGCAACTGGCGCAGATGTTAAGCCACATTTTGAGCCGGGCGGACATTTTGGATTTTAGGAAGCCCATAATCTCTTTGGGTTCTATTTCTTTAACCTCTTTGGGATTTACTTGGTCAATATTTTTGGCATCAGCTCGCTGGCTCATTATTAAACTCCTTGGAAGTAAGACTTCTGCCTCTTCTCAAACGGGATATCCTCTGCGGCCAAATTCAATAGCAGTCGCTCCTCTGGAAAAGAAGAAGAGAACGAAATGGGAAAGCTTAGTAAACGGAATCAGGATGAGCATTAACTCACCTGATAACATATGTATTAACTGAATATTTTCCCCCAAAAAGCCGATATTGTCCACTGTTCCGTGTGTGAGGAAATACCCGGTTATAAAGGGCAGGGCAACGACAACAATTAATAAATAATCTGAAAAAGTGGAGAGAAGACGGATGTCTGCGGAGATAATCCGTCTCAGCAAAAAGAATAGCGCTATGGCCAGAAATATAAGGGTCATCCAATCTGCCAGTCCGTCTGGAATGGGTGTCCAGGACCACTCAAAACGGGATTCCTCCCAGAGGCTGATATGGCCCGAAAACCATATTGGAACAACAATGAGGCAAATATGAAACATATACCCCAGAGTCGTGAATACGGGGTTCTTGGCAATATCTTTGTTTAACGGTAATAACCAGCGACCAAAAGTAGCCAAGACATACTTCCAGCTAAAATATTGATAAATGATTTTATCTCTTTTTCGTGATACGGACAAGAACAGGGCCGCCCTCAAAATGCTGCCAATAAAAAAAGTTAGAAATGCGATCCATAAGAGAGGGCCTTCAACAAATAAAAAAAAGTCCACAGCCTTCTATCTCTCCTTTCTGAATTAGAGTTTTAGGGCCCAGATATTGAGGCACTGTTTGACGTTTTTCTAACCAAGAATATCTCTTGAAATAGCTGAAACTGAAAAAAATCCCTTGCCTGGTTAGAGAAGAAATGGCACTTAAAATGGAGTTTATGTTCTATTGAGCATTCATCTATACATAATTACTTATATACATAATTTACTCAAAGTTCAACAAAAAAATGAATTTTGCAAAATCGCCTCCTTTTATTGTCACCACCTTAACTTTGGCGACATCGCAAAAAAATCAAAATTTCCACATTATTCTTGTTGACGCAGTCATAATTTGCTTAAATAATTCGCAATTCCTAAATACCTTACTTC
>JAIVXD010000062.1:0-9499 GCA_048636195.1 Anaerolineales bacterium | reverse complement strand
GATGATACTATTACAGAGGACGATAAGAGCCTCAACTTTCATATGCCCTAAGCCTTTTGCCTTACGCCTTTAAGCAGCAGTCCTATTCGTCAAGTAAACGCCGGAGATGACAAATATTGTCCCAACCAATAAAGATAGGGTAATCGATTCTCCGAGCATGAAAAAGGCAAGCAAAACAGCGCTTATTGGAACGAAATTGATAAACTGACTTGCTTTCATTGGGCCAATGATCTTTATGCCTTGATAGTACCACACGAATCCCAGCACGGTTCCGAAAAACCCCAGGTAAAAGATTCCGAACCAATCTGCTGTGGAGTAATGAACCAAATCCCGCATCATCCCCTCAAAATAGGCTGGAACAAATAATGCAACAGCACCGACGGCAGAAGAATACGATACGGATACAAGAGGAGACAGATCCGTCATGATTGCCTTGCCTATGAGAGTGTAGGCTACCCAGGTTAGCACACAGCAAAAGATATAAAATTCGCCCCACCCCACGTTTCCATTCAACAATTCAATGGGATTTCCCCTTGAGATCACAATGATTGCCCCAATGACCGAAATGATAATTCCAGTGACCTTGATTGGATTCAATTTTTCTTTAAAGAAATAGGAAGCAAAAAGCGTAATAAAGATGGGGTTATTCGCAATAATGAGTGATGCTCGACCTGCCTCGATAATTTTGAGGCCCTTGAAGAACAACACATTATAGGCAAACACGCCTGTCATACCAAGAAGGATAATGGGGATGATTTGTGCTTTTTTTATGGCAGGGAGTTTCCCATCGACCCGCCAGGTAATGAATAGGAGAAAAACAGAAGCAATGGCAAACCTTAAAAAGGAAGCTGCAAAGGGTCCGACATCCTTTGCCACGACCCTTCCAGCGATAAAGGTGCCTCCCCAGAAAACTGCTGTCAGAAACAGTTTAATGTAAACAAACAGTAAGGAGCCCTTATGCAATGTCAACCCGATTAACCAGGCCAAGGGCGGATGTGAGAACCGGTTCCTTAAATCTTGCCTCAAGGGCAGACTGGAGCATCTCAAGGTTGATTACTTTGTTTAGTTTGGCCATGACAGATAAGGATGCAAGGGCCCGGTCATGGGTTTTAATCCCCTGTTTTTTAAAATCAACCAGATGCACTTTAGCATTACCGGGCGGCACTTCAACCCCTTTGGCCAGAATGATTAACGCGTCCTTATCAAGATGTTCAAAGAGATTCGCTCGACGGTCCACTCCTTCCTGGCCTATTGCCACTATAGCGGCAGGCCTGTATATACCATTAAACCCTATATCTTCCGGGGATAGGATTATCTCGCTGATGGAAGGGCCCCTGAGTACGGTAATGTTATACTCATTTTTCTGCGTGACCTTAAGCCCGGCAGTAAGTCCGGCAAAACACAATATGTCACCGGCCGTTATAATCCTCTGCCCGGCATCACCAAGGATGATTACCTCCTGTCTGCTTGATTCAGGGGGTTCGAATTTTGTCTCAATTTTGGCAGGTGGTGGGGTGGGCTTTTGGCTTTCAGCCACTTCTCTGTAATACCTGCCATATTCCTTTCGAGCGTTATTCTCCACAATGCCTTCTCTGGGGGGTAACTTGGCAAGGGTTTCGTCAATTACTTGTGGCGTAAGCTTGTTCTGTTTTGAATACCGACCTGTACATACCCCCCATATATCCAACACGGAAAATCCTTCATGGCGAATAGCTCGTTCTATCTCTTCTGCCAGGTCTTTTCTGTAGGCTGAACAACGTGTAACATAAGTTGCTCCTGCCGAGCAGGCCACCTCGCACACATCTATGGGCCTCTCAATGCGGTTGAGAAAACCGGAGCCCACTTGTGCCTCGGGAGGGGTGGTCGCAGAAAACTGGCCACCGGTCATGCCAAAGTTAAAGTTATTCAAAACAAGCAATGTCAGATCAAGGTTGCGGCGGCAGGCGCTGAGGATGTGTGCTCCACCTATACCCATACCACCATCTCCCATGGTAACCACAACGTTAAGTTCAGGCCGGGCAAGCTTGAGACCGGTTGCATATGTCAGGGCACGACCGTGAAGACCATGCATGGCATGAGTATTAAAGAACGTGTCAAAGAGGCCGGAACACCCGATATCACTCACCATCACTATCTGATTGCCGTTCAGACCCATGTTCTGGAAGGATTTGTCAAGGATGCGGACAATTCGTTCATGGGAGCAACCAGGACAAAAGACCAGGGGCCTGCTTTTATTCAATAAATTAGACATTGGCAATAGCCTCCTTGATCTGGTGTGGGGTTATCAGCTTTCCATTCATTTGGCCAAAGAAGTGAACTTTTTTATCAGGCAAAATACGTTGTATCTCTCTTACATACTGGCCAAGGTTCATCTCTATCACAACGACATGTTTGAAGCTTTTTGCCTTCTCCTTGATTAGATTCTCAGGCACTGGCCAGATGGTTTTGAGGACAAGGAGAGAGACAGGCTTTCCTTCGCCCTTTTGCTCCATGAAAGCCTCTTTTGCCGCACGAGCGGTAACCCCATAGGTGATGACCAGTGTATCGGCATTATCCGCTATGTACTCTTCATACAAGGTAAACCGGTCTACGGCTGAAACAATCTTTTTTCTCAGCCTCTCCTGGTTCTTGCCGATCTGGTCAAAATCGGTTGTGATGTAGCCATCAGGACCATGGGTAGAGGAGGTCTGACGGACAAGAACCTCATCTCCTATGGGCAGAAACCAAGGCGTCATACGGTCTGAACCAATCTCAAAAGGCAAAAATGATTTTCCAGGGGGAAGGGCTGCACGCTCTTTTAATTTCGGTCTTGGAATGGCATCCATATCGATGCTTTCCTTGGTCATTGCAATTTCCTTGTTTGATGCAATAAACACAGGACATCTGAATTCCTCGGCGAGGTTAAAGGCATGCATTGTCAGAGAAAAGCAGTCATTGATATCGACCGGTGCAAGCACAATTACCGGCAAACCACCACTGCTCCCCCAGCGCATAAACTGTATATCCCCATCTGCACCGCGGGTTGCTGAACCGGTGGAAGGACCCAGCCTCTGTATAACTACAATAACAATTGGAATCTCACTTCCAATCGCAAAAGAAATATGTTCGCTATACAGACTAAGGCCAGGCCCTGATGTGGCTGTCAAGACCTTAAGCCCGGCCATGGATGCGCCCAGGCATGAACCAATAGAGGCAATTTCATCCTCACCCTGAATGCATATGCCTCCCATAGGGGGCAAAAGTTTGAGCATTGTATTAAAGATTGTGGTTGCCGGAGTAATCGGGTATCCGGCATAAAAGCGGCACCCGGAATTTACTGCACCCCAGGCAATCGCTTCGTTACCTTCCATTAGAGATAATGGCATTTCAAGACCTCCACGTATTCAGTATTTTTTCTAGTTATCCGATGGTTTCTTCTAAGGCACTCCCCACAGTATCAACTAAGAAGTCTATCTCATCCTTTTTAATAATAAAGGGCGGGGCAATGATAAGTGCATCACCGTCCGTTCCGGCAAGTCCGGTCGATTTGTAAGTTATGATACCTTTCTCAAACAGTGTGTCCCAGACACGCTCTATCACCTTTTCATGTCGTGGAAAAGGGGTGTTTGTATCCTTGTTCTCCACAAGTTCTACGCCCCACATTAAACCAATGCCCCGGATGTCTGAAACGCAAGAAAGACCTTCTAAACGTTCCTTTAGTTTGTTTCCTAATAGTTCCCCGTATTGGGATGCACGCTCAACCAAACCCTCTCGCTCCAGGATATTTATCACGGCCAAACCAGCGGCCGCAGCAACCGGGTGATGGGAAAATGTTCCCCCATGGACAAAGATGCCGCTTCCATCGCAGATGGTCTCAAAATGTATTGATCTGACCCCTACCGCAGAAAGGGCTAATGTTCCACCTGACAGGCCTTTGCCAAGGGTAATTATGTCTGGAATAACATCATAGTGTTGGCAGGCAAACCAACGGCCTGTCCTGCCCATGCCGCACATGACCTCGTCCAGGATAAGCAAGACGTTGTATTGATCACAAATCTTTCTTATGATTGAAAAATATTCATCAGGAGGTGGATATGCCGCAAGAGTGCCCCCACTGACAGTCTCTGCCAGGAAAGCAGAAACTGTTTCTGCCCCGACATTCTGGATCGTCTCATCCAGAGCTGTTGCACATCGGATCCCACATTCCGGATAAGTCAGGCCATATGAACAGCGCAGACAATACGGTGGAGGAATATGAACCACTTCGCTTAAAAGGGGAGTATAAGGCGTTCTGAAAGAAGTTCGGCCCATGGCTGACAATGCCCCAAGTGTCAGTCCGTGGTAGGATTTCCATCTGGAAATAAGTCGAATGCGCTCCGGGCGTTTAGACGCTAAGTGGATCTGCCGGGCCATCTTGATAGCGGTCTCTACTGCCTCTGAACCACCGGAAAGAAAGTAAAAACGATCAAGACCGGTTGGTGTGTGTCTTGCCAGGGCTGAAGACAGATCTTCGACCACAGATGTTGTAAACATGGTTGGATGAACATAATGGCACCTTAGGATTTGATCATAAACTGCCCTTGCAATCTCGTCCCTGCCATGCCCCACGTTAACAACTACAGCACCCCCACTTGCATCAAGGTAGCGGCGCCCGTTTGTATCTTCAATCCATACCCCTTTGGCCTTTTCAGCAACAGGCAAGGGGCTATCCAATTTCCGTGGAAAAAGATTACCAGAAATACTCATCTTTATTATCCTTCCAAAAGAATAACTCAAAAATGCTAAGAGGTTAGATTAGGACACTATATGATATTTTAATCCTGGTCTATTTCAGCAAGCCAGGATATTGCTGCAAACCGCCACAAAAGCCATTTCATAAGACTGATCCTTTCAACATCAACAAGGATTAAACTGCCCGCTTTTATCTTCTCCAGGCTGATGTGTTGTCCGGCAGCAATCAACCGGGTCCGGTTCACAGGTGATAGATAAAACCTCAAACCATCTTCCAATTTTTTCAAGCCTTCATCCACTACGATCCATTCGCCGTCACGCCGGGTCCTCTCAGGAGATGAATTAGGAAGACCGGTGCCCACGGATGTCATACGGGTTTCCCGGGCGTAAAGTGCAGGCCCCGGGCCAATAGTAAACCTGCCTTCAACACGAGTTCGTTCCACAGAATGACGATATGCGATTATAACTTCCTGTCCCTGGTTAATCCTGATTGCCTCGATTTGCTTAAATTTATATTTAGGAAGTCTTAGTGTAAACACGTCAATGGGATAGATCGTAAGTATTAGCAGGATAAACCCTGCTATCACTGCCCACCACCAGATACTTTTAAATATAGATCTCAAGATAGTGTTTTTGAGCCCTAAGAGGCGGTTATTTCAGGTGAATGTGTTTTTTTAAGTGATCTGCATGTTTTTCGTCCCTGTAGGAAATTACAGTTACTGGAGAGCGCCGGAATATCTTATCAGCCACTGAACCGACAAAGGCATGTTGCAGGTCAGTACGTCCCTTGACACCCATTACTATCATGTCTACTTCTTCTTCTAAAGTCATCTTTAATAATTCATCAACGGGATTACCGACCTTGAAGACAGTCTTTATCTTTTCAGTTGGGAATGAAGACTCCTTTATTATCTGATTCAGAATTTTACCCCGTTCTTCCGTAATGCCTTTAATGTAATGTTCGCTATCCACCTCATAGCCCCAGGATGTAATTTTCGCCACAGCCTGCACATCACGAGAGTTAATGATGTTTGCGACAACCAGGTGTGCATTCAGGCTTTGTGCCAGCCTTGCCGCATAGTCGAATATGCCTTTTGAATATTTTTCGAGGCTTAATGCCACCAGTATTTTTCTGAAATCACCCATGGTTCCCTCCGACCTTGCGAGACCTCTGCCAAAAGTAAATAAGAATCATTGTACTAACAGCTACCAAATTGACTACATGCTGATTGAAAAGAAAACCGCCTATGCTTATATGGCTGGGGTTTACCAGCAGAAAGGCCAGTCCCAGAAATATAAATCGTTCCCAGATATAGGTCTTGACTATCCAGTGCCCCTGGATAAAGACAGACCAGCAAAACATGCCAAGAATGCAGACCGGGATGATGTAGCAGAGTTCTTTCCAGTTAGTGCCCATCATTAGCAACTTGGTATTGTAAATGAACATGAATGGGAGGGTAAATGCTGCAAGGTCTAACCTGAAGCTTTTCCATCCGGTCTTGACTGGATCTGATTTGGCTATACCTGCCGCTGCATAGGCACAAAGACCTACCGGTGGGGTATCGTCAGCCACTATACCATAGTAAAAAACAAAGAGATGGACGGCAATAATGGGCAGCCCCAGGTTTAGGTCGGCGCTAATTGTAAGTATGGCGGGTGCGGTCATGGCCGCCATGATGATATAGGTGGCGGTCGTTGGAAGCCCCATCCCAAGGATGATGGAAGCAAACACTGAGAAGATCAGGGTCAGGAGCAGATTGCCGCCTGCCGCCTCAGTGATAAGGACTGCCATCTTGAGCCCCAGTCCTGTCAGGGTAACTACACCGATGATGATGCCGCAACAGGCACAGGCAGCAGCAATGCCTGCCATGTTCCTTGCCCCTGTTTCCAATGAGCCCAGAATCTCATTTAGGCTTCGTCTCACAAAGAAACCGTGAGAATTTTGTAGATAGTCAAGATATGCCGGGTCATCTTTGTCAACACCCTTAGCCTTCAGGCGAGGGAAGCCGATATGGGCGCGGTAATAATTGTTGCCAACTGCTACGAGAGCGGCAGCCAGGATTGACCAGGCAGCCGCTGTAGTGGGTGTCCACATGACCACCAGAAGAAGCCAGATCAAAAGGAATAAAGGGATTATGAAATGGAGTCCGGAAAGAAAAGTCTTTACTATTGGTGGGGTTTCTGCCTTTGTAAGGCCACGAATATTTTCCTTGACTGCCTCTAAGTGGACAATGGAGAAGATTGCTGTATAAGATAAAACTGCAGGGATAAAGGCAGCTTTAACGATTTCAACATAGGGCACACCTATTATTTCTGCCATGATAAAGGCGGCGGCCCCCATGATCGGCGGCATCAATTGCCCGTTAGTGGACGCAGCAACCTCCACTGCCCCTGCAACATGGGGTTGGAAGCCAACCTTTTTCATCAAGGGTATTGTCATGGCTCCGGTTGTAACGGTGTTGGCTATGGATGATCCTGAAATGGAACCCATTGCGCATGAAGCGACAACAGCAGCCTTGGCCGGGCCTCCTCTGAATCTACCCATGAGGGCGAAGGAAAGATTAATAAGGTACGCACCAGCCCCTGTCCTTTCAAGAAATGCTCCGAACAGGACAAATAGAAAGACAAAGGTTGCTGAAACCCTGAGGGGCACCCCCCAAAGACCCTCTCCGGACATAAATATATGATCTATGATGCGTTTAACCCTGAAACCCCTGTGCGCCAGGATCTCAGGGCAATAAGGGCCCAGGTAGGCATAAAGTAAAAAAATAATGGTTATTATGGGGAGTATAGGAGAAATGCTGCGGCGGGTAGCCTCCAGGACCAATATTAATAAAACAGCCCCGATTACAAGATCGTATGACGCGGCGTCACCCACCGAGGTGACCACGTGTTCATAGTTGACAAAGAGATACAGGGCAGAGGCGCCTGCGAGAATCGCTAAGATTATATCAGGTATGGCAATTCTATGCCGAGGCGATTTTTTTGAGCCAGGGAAGCAAAAAAAACAAAGGACCAGTGCAAATGCGAGGTGTATTGAAAGCTGCTTAGAACCGGGTAATTCACCAGCGAATCCAGTATAAACCTGGAATAATGACATGGCGATGGCAATGCCGGTAATTAATCTCCCGGCCTTCCCAGACAGTGATCGTGAACCTGCCTCGGACTCTTTTGCCATCCGTTTGCTGGCATCTACGCCCTGGATCTCCTTTGCAGGCACAACAACACCTCCACCCTAATGAATAGCAAAGTGCTGGGGCGGCCATATCAGCCGCTCCAGCACTTTTGCAAACCACATGACTTTGTTATCAGAAGACTATTTGATGCCTTTTTCTTTGAAGAACTTTGCAGCACCAGGATGCAGGGGAATGCTCATGCCCACAAGGCCTGTCTCAGCGGAAATATTCTTGAACTTGCTATGGGCTTTTCGCAATTGAGGCAGGTCTCCATACATTGCGTTAATGATTGCATAGACGATAAAATCTTCCAGGTCGGCCCTGGCTGACAGCATTGCCATTACTGATACAGTAGGAACATCTTTATCGTTCCTCTTATATGTCCCTCCTGGTACTATCTGTTTTGCATAAAAGGGGTATTTTTTGATCAGCTTATCAACATTTGGGCCTTCTATAGGGACAATCTTTGAGTCTACTAACAAAGCCGTGTCCTGAATTACCGCTGATCCCACGGCAACGGTAAAAAAGGCTGCATCCAGCCGGCCATCCTTAATATAATCAGACGCCTGTGATGCTGTAAGCTGCTCGGCCTTTGCCAGGTCATCCACGCTAAGCCCCCAGCCCTCAAGGATCTGCTTGGCGTTTTCTGTTGTGCCGGACCCAACTGGACCAATAGCAACCTTTTTACCTTTCAGGTCAGCCACTGACTTGATATTAGAATCTGTACGTGAAATAAGCTGTACATGCTCAGGAAAGAGGGTGCAGACACCTAACAGATTTTTGATAGGTTTCTCAAACATGCCTTTCTTCCCATAGTGGGCATAGGAGGCGATATCGTTCTGCAATATGGCGAAATCCGTATCACCCGCTCCAATGAGTTTGGCGTTTGCAACAGATGCTCCGGAGGATTCGGCTGTTACCTTTATTCCTTCATCCTTCAGGTGTTTCCACGCTATACGTGATATAGCACCGGCCATGGGGAAATATGCCCCCGTTACCCACCCGGCAGCAATAGATACGTAACGCCGCTTAGCAGCACTTACAGGACCAACTGCAAACACAAGGCCAATAACCATAACCAAAATTGCGTTAAAAATCAGTTTTCTATGCTTCATAATACTACCTCCTTTTTTTAGTAACTGTAGGTTAAGATCCGTTTAATTCCTTCTCTTCGAGAAACAACTACAATAATTCTATGTCGATAATCACCCCCTTTTTTAAGTTCCAACCATAAAATGAGTAAAAAACTTTACTGAAACAATAACTTGCATACCATTGTTAATCTGTCAAGCTCCTTTTTAGCCAAGGCAAAGTCAAAATTGCATTTAACATAATGATTTTAATATGGAATGCCTTTGATTTCAAAATCCCCCCCACCCCCCCTTTGCAAAGGGGGGGAAATCTTAAGTCCCCCTTTATTAAAGGGGGATTGAGGGGGATTTATAGACCGGATTCCGTCTGACTTTGACCTTTTTCTGCTTTTTAGCAGCTCCTTTTCAGCAATTCTCATTATGGCCTTCATCTGGCAGGACCCCACGGCCCCGCATTAGCAATGCCTAAGGGCCATAATGAGAAACGGATTTCAGAAAGGTGAAATCAGGTCGTCTTCCTGG
>JAIVXD010000061.1:0-9521 GCA_048636195.1 Anaerolineales bacterium | reverse complement strand
GATGTGTTGCATCTTAAAAATTTCCGACCTCTGCTGTTAAATTCACTGCAAGTCGATTGCCAATGCGACCTCATCGCAGTCGGGGAACTTGGGGCATTTCAGGCAATCTGCCCAGATCTTTTGTGGAAATATCGATCTGTCTACCTCCTTGAACCCAAGTCTCATAAAAAAGTCGGGGACATAAGTAAGCGCAAAAACCTTCCTTATTCCTAAAGATCGGGCCTCCTGCAGACAGGCCCTGACAAGCTTTGAGCCGAAACCTCTATCCTGCTGGTCTTCAGAAACAGCTAAGGACTTGATCTCAGCCAGGTCCTCCCAGTATACACGCAGGCCACATACCCCGTGTATTGAATGCGCCTGCTCCTTGTTCTCCAAGACAAAATAGTCCCTTAAGTGATCATAAAGCTCGCTCAAAGACCTTGGTAACAAAAGATCCTGCTCTGCGTAATAATTCAGGATCCTGTGGATGGCGGCAATATCGCCTGCAACCGCTTTTTTGATATGCATTGAAACCATCTTTTATTGTTCTAATTTGATTACAAGACCTTTGATTTTATCCTGTTTGGCCAACAGCATTTCATAATCGCCGGCCTCTTTTTTGTCACTGAATCTCCCACACCTCACCCGGTAGTATGTTTTGCCTTTTACATTGACCTTTTTTACGTAAGCCGGATGCCCCCGGTTTTTTAACCGGTCAGCCATCTTGACTGCCTTATCTTCACTGTCAAGGGAAGCTACCTGCACGGTGTAGGCCCCGCCAGTATCCGTGGACTTGATCTCTCTAACGAGGCTTGCCAGCTCCTTTCTCTTCTTAGTGTCCAGTTGAACATTATCGGTAAAGCCCTTTGTAACAAAACCTTTGATTTTTTCTTTCTGATACAACAGGCTCTTAAAATCACCGGCCTCTTTTTTGTCCTTGAACCTTCCGCACTTTACCCGGTAGTATGTCTTACCTTTAACATTGACCTTATGCACGTACGCAGGATAACCTCCACTCTTTAGCTGGTCGGCCATCTTGACTGCCCTATTTTCACTGTCAAGGGAAGCTACCTGCACGGTGTAGGCCCCGCCAGTATCCATAGACTTGATCTCTCCAGCGGGCTTTGTCTGCCCTCCTCCCTTATTGAAGTTTGATTGATCTTTTTTCGGAGCTTCAACTTTTCTGGCGGAACTTTTATCTGTTTCAAACCGCTTGGCCAGCTCTGTCTGCCTCCCTGCCTTTTTGGCGCCTGACTTATTTTTTTTGGCCAATTCACCTTTTTTAACAGACAATTGATCATAGAACTCAAATTCCGGGTTCTTATCCAGCCCTTTGATGGAATCCAAATCGGACGTTTTTCTACTGCTAACAACACCCTGCAACCTGCCGATTGGGATCCGTAGTTTTGACAGGGCCTCGACTCCCTGAGGGAAAAATCCCCGGCCCACAAGAATTCCAAGCACAAAAATCCACGCCAAGAGGAATAAGGTCCCCAGGCACCAGAAAAAAAGAGATGTGCGAGAAAGGTCCAGCCGATATCTTTTGCCCTTCTTTTTGGCTTTGGATTTTTTGGGGGGCATGGTCTCAGAACCCTTTTCACATTTTCTCTGGCGCGCTTATGCCCAGGAGTTCAAGTCCGTTGCCTATTACAATCCTTACCGCCCCTGCCAGAAACAACCTTGCCTGGCTCAACGCACTATCATGAGTAAGTACCCGATAATCAGGGGTTTTCGTACCCAGGTTAAAGTATCTGTGGAACAAAGCGGCCAGATCGGTGAGGTAATAGGTCAGACGATGGGGCTCCAGGCTACTGCAGATATCAATCAAAAGGGATGGGAATGAGGCCATGCGCTTGATTAATGCCATCTCCTCGTCTAACACAAGTCGTTCCAGGAGCCCATCCGGTGCATCAGGCAGCGATATTCCTTCCGAGGCTGCCTTCCTGAAAATGCTGCATATTCTGGCATGGGCATATTGGACATAATAGACCGGATTTTCACTGTCCTGTTTTTTTACAAGATCTATGTCAAAATCCAGAGCTGAGTCATTACTCTTGGTGAGGAAGATGAAGCGTACCGGGTCCACACCAACCTCATCCACCAGTTCCTGAAGTGTGACATATGAACCTGCCCTTTTTGACATTTTTATCTCTTGTCCGGCCCGCCAGAGCTTTACAAGCTGAATTAGTACAACTGATAACCAGCCTTCCGGAAAGCCGTATGCCGAAAGCGCAGCCTGCATGCGGGGGACATAACCGTGATGGTCTGCTCCCCAAATGTTGATCACATGTTCAAAGCCACGACTCCTTTTATCCAGATGGTAGGCCATATCCGTAGCAAAATAGGTAAATTGCCCGTCTTGTTTCTGAAGGACCCGGTCCTTGTCATCCCCGAATTTAGTCGTAGCAATCCACAGTGCCCCATCCTTCTCATAGAGTTGTTCTCTGTCTTTGACTATCTGAAGGGCATTCTTGAGCTGACCTGAGGAGTAAAGATCGCTTTCACGGTACCAGACGTCAAAGGCGACCCTGAACCGGAGCAGGTCCTGCTTGACCTCATCAAGCATTACTTGTTTGCCCGTTTGGGTACACACATGGATGGCCTCATCTTCGGGCATGGCCTCCAGATCGATTTCTTTGGATATTGTCTTTGCCAGGTCAAGAATATAGTCTCCATGATATCCTTTTTGCGGGAATGGATATTCAGGATCAGACATCTGTTTAAATCGGCTGAAAATGGATTCGCCTAAGAGCCTTATCTGTTGTCCCGCATCATTGATATAGAACTCGCGGGCCACATCATAACCGCAAAAGGAAAAAATTCTGGAGAGGGTATCCCCTAATGCTGCACCTCGCCCATGCCCAAGATGAATGGGGCCGGTTGGGTTTGCACTTACAAATTCAATCATCATTTTTTGATGGTTTCCCGTGTCATTCCGGCCGTAATTTTCTTTGAGTCTGACAATCTCGGACAAAGCGCGATACCATTCCTGTGCCTTGATTCTAAAGTTGATAAAGCCAGGACCCGCTATCTCCGCATTTTCAATGAGATTCCCGTTGTCTTTGAGATGGTCAACTATGACGGACGCGATCTCCCGGGGGCTTCGTTTCTGGCTTGATGCGAGGGTCATGGGCAGATTGGTGGCAAAATCACCATGGTCCGGATTGTTTGGGACTTCTATTACATAATTCGGAAGCGGGGTTTTTGAGAGTATTCCCTGTTGGAAACAGTCGTCAATTGTATTTCTTATGAGCGCTTTTAGTTTGCTTTTCATCCGACTTCTTCTTTCTCAGCATCATGTTAGGCAGTATGTCAATTTCTGTAAAATCAACCAGAAGCTAACTGATCCTTTCTAATAGATCAAGCGCTATGTTAACTATCAGAAGTATGACTTTGACTTCCACCTGGCAGGACCGTGGGGCCTCTTTTTATCTGTTCAACCGCCTCGGCCTCCACCCAACCCCTTTTCTTATCTGGCAGACGAATCAGAAACCACCCATCTTCAGACCTTTCGTGATGCACGATAGTCCCTTCGTGGAGCTTAAAAAGAACTGTATCCTGAATATCAGGGCCAGCCAGGATATTAACCTCTTTTTTCAAAATAACGGCACGGCCATCGGTCCACACCTGGTACCATTTTAATCCAAAGGAGGTCCCACCGATGAGCCATAGAACAAGGAATACGAGGGACAGATAGTAGTTCCACTCGGAGCGATGGAATAGCCTTATGAGGAGAATGCCCCAGAAAAGGACGTTTAATATGCCAAAGCCCCAAAAAACCTCCTGCAGGCTTAAAGAGTCCAACCAGAAAAAGGCCATTTGGATGAAGCCCTGGGGTTCGGCAATGGCATCCTGGATCTGATCCCTGGCATGGCGGAGATTAAAATTCAGGTCCGCATCTCGCGGCATGAGAATACGGGCCCGTTCATAGTTAAGGATGGCTTGTCCAAGTTGATTCAGTCGAAAATAGCCATTTCCAAGGTTGTAATAGATGTGCCCGTTTTCATGTCCTGTTCGGGCTAACTGTTCATATCCGTCAATGGCATCCTGATAATGACCTTCCTTAAATGCCTGATTGGCCCTAAAAAACAGATCTTCCCATCCATTGGTCCGGGCCTCAGCATCAAGCCCTGGCAAAAAAACCATGGTAAAGATGGTTATTGTCAAGCATATATATCGCAATATTTCACCTAAAAACCTTTAGACGGGATTACAGGATAAACACGATGTTTTTGTCCTGTACATCATTTTATGAATCCTGTGTTACAACAGCATTAATCTTTTCCCCTGACAGTTGAGCTATATTTGGACAAATCCAAAAGTCATAAATCTACACAGGCCAAAAATCCCGCCGTGGCGAGGCTCACATTTGAGCACACCATATGCTGCTGTACTCAGCCACATATGGCATATAGACCACATTTTTACTCTGCACAAGTCTGCAACGTCATGGGATTTATTTTAAGTTCTCAATTGAACAGTCAGCAGTAAATCAAAAACAGGATAAGTTTTTTGATTTACAAGATTAAATTAATCCAGTTTATCCTGTCAATCCTGTCAAAAAATAGACTGCTGAATTTTTGTGATATGTCTTCTTAGCGGATCTCCTTCTCAATCTGCTTAATGAGTTTGGGGATATCTCCTCCCATGTCACAGGTCTCCTGTCCTTTTCCTGTATAAATGGCATCTTCAAGTTCTTGAAGAGCGGTCCTCAATCTCTCTGCAGTTGTAGCACTTACTCCCCTTGATACCACAATATCTGCCGCCTCATCCGGCGTCAGAGAACCGAGGGACAGATCAAATCGCTCATTCAGGTACCGCCGGATAGACGAAGTCAGATCGTTTGAGCTGAGTCCTCCTTTACGGCACTGTTGGGTCAAGGCTTTTGCGGCTTTTCTTGCCCTCGCTGCTGCCACTGATACGGTGGTTTTCCTGTAGAATTTCTGAATCAAGAAGGTAGCTGCGTAGGCAAAAAGGGGAATAATTAGAATTAGCCAGAAAACTACCCCCCCAATGCCAGACCGGGTTCCGGAATGTAAGTCTTTGATGGATGTATGCACCGGGAGAATATCGTGACCCAATTCCTTTACTTCCTGCTTGCCAGGTCCTCCGGTCTTATGTCCCTTTAAAACATCCTGGGACACGCTAACCTGGGCCTTCTCGACCGGCAGGACAGAAAGGGAAAGGACTGGACTCTTAATAACGCGGTATTGTTTGCCTGTAGTATCAAAAAAACTGATCGAGAGGGAGGGGATCTGGTACTCACCTTCTTTTTCGGGCACTAAGGCCCATTTCATGGTCTTTGAGCCGGCCAGTCCCTTGGAATCAGTTTCTTCCATCAGAACCGGTTGGTCGGCATAGACCTTGATTTTCTCCAGCTCAGGCAGCTTCAGATCAGGTATACGCTTAACATTTCCTCGACCGCTCAGCAGTACCGTCATGGTCGCAGATTCCCCTGCCCTTATCTTGGACGGATCCAAATGGGACTTTATTTTATAGTTGCCCACCAGCCCACTAAAATCGGTTGGCCGTCCCTTTTGGGGAAGAGGGAGCACATTCAATTCCAGAGGCTCGCTTGCGATGGTTACAGGTCGGCCGGAAGAAAAAGAAAAAAAAGGGTCATCAAAAAGGCTCCGGGAGGATTTGCGCCTCGACTGGAAGACCGTCATGCTCATTCTTGAAGGTCTGATTCCATAAATACCTTCTCTCGAAGAGATCAAAGCATATCTCACCTCCAGGACCTGGTAAGATTGGCCCTTATATACACTCTGATATTCGACTGGTTTCCCGAGTTGTTTTAAGGTCAAATGTTCCGCTTCCGGGAGGCCCAGGGAGATATCGCCGACCCTGGTCTGACGGAAGAGTTTCAGGGTGTATATGGCCTGCTCTTCAACAAAAACCTGTTTGGGCGAAAGCGCTGCGCTTAAAAAAAGAGGCCCCCTGTCAACATCCGGGGATTGGATCGACTTAACGATTGTCAAGGTCTCAGTATTGCTCTTAATAGTCTTGCCTTTGACCTTCACCTCTGCCGGTCCTATGGTGAAAGTCCCGGTTTTTTTAGGCTGAAGGGCATAGGTGTAATCAACCCCAGCATTGACCTTGCCGTTAATGATCTCAATGCGGCTTGAAGTCCCGCCTGTCCTGACATTAAAGGCTTCCAGTCCCTTTATGGTGGGTTGCGTGTCGCTTTTCCGGGTCCCGGACACGCTCACGACCATAGTTATGGAATCGAGCAGAGTGGCTTCCGGTCGGTCCAGCTTGAGCGTCACAGACACATCTCCACTGGCCATGCAGGGGACATGAAAGAACATAGAAAGCAATATGATCAGTAAAATTGATTTCTTCATTTGTATTTACCAATCCTTGCCAGACTTAACCCCCCGTTTTTTATCTTCAGGGATCTGAAACCGCAAGAACCTGGAACGGTCCTCTTTGAGATTATCCAGCAAGGCCTCGGCCTTTTTCCTGTCAAGTATGGCCCCGGGTTGATCAGGGGTTTGATCTTCATCCTGCTCGGCCATGGCTTGAAGTGGCCTTAGCTCCCCTGACAAATCCCTGGGTGTATCCTGTTCTGCCTTTTGGCCCTCATCCGGCCTTTCATGGCTTTTCTCTTTATCATCCTCTTGTTTTCCGGATTGCTTTTGATCTTTGCTGTTCTTTTGATCCTGCTCTTGAGCTTGCTTTTGCTCAGAGTCTTCCCCTTTGTCCCCGGAACTGGAAGTATCCCCTGTGTCTTTTGATTGGCCAGTCTCTTTTTGGCCCTCCTTTTTTTGTTTCTCAGTCTTCTGTTTCTTGAGTTTTTCCAGTTCCCGCAAGGCAAGCTCTAAGTTGTACTTCGCATCCTCACTCTCAGGATTTGACAAAAGGGCTTCTTTGTATTGTTCCACGGCAGATTCAAAATTGCCCTCTTTGAATGCGGCGTTACCGAGATTGTAGGCGGCCTTAAACTGAATTTCTTCATTGTCGGATCTTCTTAATACGCTGGAAAAGGCAGCCATGGCCCCTTTAAAATCAGAATTCTGGTAAGCGGCGCATCCGCGGTTGTACCGATAGCGGATATCCTTCGGGTTATCCATATCCGAACGGGAATATGCCTTTTCAGCTTCCTCAAACCGACCCTGCCCATAAAGTTCGTCGGGGTTCTCTGCAGCCAGAGCAAGGCAGGAATAGAAGAAGCCGAAAAACAGAATACCTGTGAATATCTGTAGAGTTCTCATATCACTTTATTTTCTCAGCGATCTCTGCGGTCTCTGTGTGAGATAAAATCCTGTCATCCTGTTAAAAAAGTATTATTTCCTCTCAAAAATCAGGCCTTCCAGAAATAAAAACAAGAAAGCGGCCAACAGAAAAAACGTAAAACGTTCTTCATAAACCTTGATCTTACCGCTCTTGAGAGTCCGGGCCTCTGTCCTGGACTTGATCCCTTCAAAATAAAGAACATCCAGGTCCAGATCCCCGGCCACAGATCGTGCATATGTCCCCCCGGCCGAGGAGGCGATCTTCTTAAGGCTTTTTTCTTCAAGCTTAGATAAAATCAGTTTGCCCGCTTCATCCTTTTTAAACCCGCCTTTTCCATCCCCGGCCGGAATCGGCCCTCCCGCTGTCTCTCCCATGCCAAAAACAAATATCTTGACCCCCTTGCCGGCTGCCTTTTGAGCTGCCTCAAACCCTTTCTTTTCGTTGTCCTCCCCATCTGTGATGAGGAGGATGACCCTGTCGGTTTCTGATTCAAAGTCAAAGGAGGAAATAGCGGTTTCAATGGCAGCTCCAAGATCCGTCCCTGGAACGGGGATAAGATCCGGTTGCAGCGCGCCCAGGAACATCTGGAGCGCGGCATAGTCCAGTGTTAAAGGGCACTGAACAAATGCAGCCCCGGAAAATGCCACCAGGCCCACCCGGTCCCCCTGGACTACCCGTAGAAGATCCAGGATCTCTCTTCTGGCCCGCTCAAGTCGATTAGGCTTGATGTCCTCCACCAGCATGCTGGGCGAAACATCCACAAGGATCATGATGTCCACGCCCTTTTGACTGACCTCCTGGTAATGACTCCCCCAGCGTGGACCTGCCAGTGCAAAAACCATGAAGCCCAAAGAAATCAGCAAGAGAAGCCCCTTTACGAACCGGCGCCCCATCTGATCCTTTCCAGTCAACCGGATCAAAAGATCAGGATCGGCAATCCGATCCATGGCCTTCTTTTTTTGCCGGCCGTGGACCACAAGGACAAAGGCGGTCACAGGTAAAAGCCACAGAAAATGCAATATCCACAAATGGGCAAACGTCATGGAATCACCCTTAAGATAGTGGCCCTCAGAAAAATTTCCAGCCCGAGCAAAATAAGTGCCGGGATAAGAAAGTAGTAATAGAGCTCCCGGAAATGGAAAAACTCTTTGACCTTGATCTCGGTCTTTTCCTGCTGATCTATGATATTGTATATCTCTGACAGCCGGTCGCTATCGGCCGCTCTGAAATACTTTCCCTGCCCGATATTTGCCACACTCATTAACGTCTTTTCATCCAGATCAACCCTCTGATGAACGATGCGGGTGCCAAACAATGTCTTGACCTTGAAAGGGGCCGGCCCCTTCCCTCCGACACCAATGGCATAGACCTTTACACCCAACGCCCGTACCGCATCAGCAGCCTGCTCGGGTGTTATGCTGCCTGCATTATTTCTCCCGTCCGTAAGGAGAATCAGGATTCGGGACTTGGCCTTAAGGTCTTTTAGCCTTTTGCCTCCGATGGCAATTGCTGAGCCAATTGCGGTTTGATCACCGGCCATGCCGATCTCCATTTTTTTCACCAACCCCAGAAGTAGACCCTTATCCATGGTCAGAGGAGACTGGGTGAACGCCTCTGCTCCAAAAACCACAAGACCGATCCTGTCCATTTCCCTTTTCTCAATAAAATCACTGACTACTTTCTTAACAGCCGTAAGCCGGGAAACCGGGTCCCCATCTAACTGAAAATCCAGGGCCTGCATGGAGCCTGAGGTGTCAAGGCAGAGCACGATATCTACTCCTGGAGACCGTATGTCCCTGGAGACATTATAGAACTGGGGCCGGGAGGCAGCCAGTATCAAGAGGACGAGGCAAACTGCCCTGAGCACCATAGGCACCCTGCCCAAAAAATGATTGCCACTCCCCGCCAATTGGGCCAATCCGGAAGCAGTGGAATATGTGATGCTTGAGGGTTTTCTCCACAGGGAAACTGCGACCCATCCCGCCACAACAACAAGCATGAATAGAAGCACCGGGTAGGCAAACCTGAACATCATGGGGAGGTCCTCTGCATAAGCGCTAAGTTATTTTGTAAACATTCACAGGTTACATTTATGCCATACGGGGTTGTTTTGAAAGATGAACATCCAACATCGAACATCGAACGTCCAACATCGAATAAAAAGCAAATATCCAATACCGAACATTCAACGACTATTTCTTTTCAGCTGTTTTGATACTCGTAACAAAAATCTTAATTAATTCTTCTGTTTCCTGTAAAATATCATCTAATAGTTCAGGTTTTTTAATTAATGGTACACGCTG
>JAIVXD010000060.1:0-9545 GCA_048636195.1 Anaerolineales bacterium | reverse complement strand
ACTTGTATTGGCAATGATAGGACTATTTGTAAAAAATAAAGTGCTGTTTTCAGGGTTAGCGTTTCTGATCCTTCTTTGCGGTTTTCTGATCTTACACGAAGTGCAAGGTGGGATCGGAAGACAGCAATCAGAAGTCGGATGTCGGATATCGGAAGTCGGGAAGGGACTGAAACCGATGGAGTACCGAAATAAGGAAGAAATATTGGCACAGCAGCCAAACCCGGAACGCTATAATGATGAAGTCATTTTCCCTGATAAAGTAAAAATTAATAGAGAATATATCCAAAATTACCACTTCGCCAAAGATATAAAATATATCATACAAACTGCCCTAGGATGGGACTCATAGATTACTCCGATGAGATAGAAAAGCTTACCCATTTTGGCTCAAGGCCCCGGTTAAATAAGCTACGCATTTAACCGGGGTAAACTCTTTTGGATAAATAGGTCTCGCTAAGAAAGTGCGAGGTAAAAGGGCCTTTCGTAAGTTTTAGAGAAGTTTGTCAGTTTCAACTTGTTTTTTATGTTCAATTGGCATATGCTTAAGTATATGCTAAATTATTTTCGGGAGGCCGCCATGCAAACGGAACGTCGTGTCCGTCTATTCAAGAATGGACGAAGCCAAGCCTTACGTATTCCAAAAGATTTCGAATTGCCGGGAGATGAGGCAATTATTCAAAAGGAAGGCGCCCTGTTGATAGTGAAACCTTTAAAGCGCCCTTCGTTACTGGCATTACTCGCTACATTGGAAGCTTTGGATGAAGATTTTCCGGATGTGGATGAAGGCCTACTGCCGCCGGATGACCTAGAGATATGAACATGGACCGGTTTACCCATTTGCTTGATACCAACATTCTCTCTGATCTTGTCCGGCATCCGGCAGGGAAGATAACACAGCGGATTAGGGAGCTGGGTGAAGAGCGGATTTGTACCAGCCTTGTGGTCGCCGCCGAGCTGCGTTATGGTGCGTATAAAAAGGGATCAATGCGATTAACGAGCCAATTGGAAGTGATATTATCCGGGCTGGACGTCCTTCCTTTAGAACAACCGACTGATGACCGGTATGCCGAGTTGCGTACAACTCTGGAACAGGCGGGCACACCAATCGGTCCCAATGACATGCTTATAGCTGCCCATGCTTTGGCTCTTGGTTTGATCTTGGTTACTGCCAATGTTAAAGAATTTTCACGTGTTCCGGGTTTGGCAGTGGAAAATTGGCTTGAGTAAACATATATTAATCGTAAGCGTTCACAGGTTCAGGGTTCAACGTTCAAGGTTAGGGACAAGGACAAAATTGAAGACCTGAAGCCCTCGTAAAAAATGCTGGTTTTGCCATATAATTGCTAAATAGTGTCTGAACGAAAACCTCGAAATATGGTTTTCCAGTTTTACTCGAAAATTTTAAACGCACTGAAATTGCTTTCTTTTTTGAATCCGAAATCCGCAATCTAAAATCCAAAATCGTGCCTGAACGGGGTTTTCGTTCAGGCACTAACTACCCTCTCCTGCCGTAAACATCCCGTGGCCGGACCCCATCTGAAGGGCCCACAATACCTTCCTTTTCCATTGCCTCAATCATCCTTGCGGCACGATTGTAACCCACTCTGAGTTTGCGCTGCAACATGGAAATAGACGCCTGGCCTGTCTTAAACACGACTTCCAACGCGTCATCATATTTTTCGTCCAGTTCCATTTCCTCTTCTTCTGAATCTTTTTCCCGGGCTATCCCGGACAAAACGCTGGGGTCATAATCCGGCTTTCTCTGGTTCCTGAGAAAATCAGTTATCTTTTTTGTTTCCTCTTCAGAGATGTATGCCCCATGAATCCTCGTGAGACGCCCCACACCCGGAGGCATGAACAGCATGTCCCCTTCACCCAGAAGTGCCTCAGCGCCCATTCCATCAAGGATGGTTCTTGAATCAACCTTGGAGGCAACCTGAAATGAGATTCGAGCCGGGAAATTGGCCTTGATAATGCCTGTAAGGACATCTACCGACGGGCGTTGTGTCGCAATAATAAGATGAATGCCTGCGGCACGGGCCATCTGGGCCAGGCGGGTAATTGATTCTTCCACGTCTCTGGCAGAGGCCATCATCAAGTCTGCCAACTCATCGATGACGAGGATGATATAGTACAGGGGCTTGTCCGCCCCCTCGGTCTCATCTGTGGTCACTATTTTTTTTTGGCCTTTGAGAATCTTGCGGTTATAGCTGTTGATATTTCTGACCCCCCTGTCAGAAAGCAGCATATATCGCCTTTCCATTTCCTCCACGGCCCATCTCAGTGCCTTGGTAGCCTCTTTTGGTTGGACCACCACCGGATGGAGCAAATGGGGGATATCATGGTATATAGACAGTTCAATTCTTTTTGGATCAATAATAAGAAACCGGACCATTTCCGGAGAAACCTTGAACAGGATACTGTTGATCATGGTGTTCAGGGAGACGCTTTTGCCTGCTCCAGTGGCACCGGCCACAAGGAGATGAGGCATCTTTGTGAGATCCGCAATGACAGGTTCTCCGGTGATGTCCTTGCCGAGGGCAATGGGCAGGTCATATCTGGAATCCCTGTAAGAAGAGCTTAGAAATAGCTCCTTAAGACACACCATTTCCCTCTTGTTATTGGGGATCTCAATTCCAATGGCAGCTTTTCCCGGTATGGGAGCCACGATTCGAACACTGGGCGCCCTTAAGGCCAGCGCAAGGTCATCAGATAGCCCAGCCACCTTGCTGATTTTTACTCCCGGGGCAGGCTTGTATTCGTACATGGTGATCACAGGACCGGGAAGGATCTCAGTGACGTCCCCTTGAACGCCAAAGTCTGCCAATTTTTTTTCAACACGCCTGGCATTCATCTCCAGGCTTTCTCGTTGTATGCCGGTATCCTCCCTCTCAGGCGGGTCATCAAGAAGGTCAACACTGGGAAGCGTGAATTCGCCGGCAACGTTCATAAAACCGAACCGTTCTTGTTCGGGCCTTTTTTCAGGCTCTCGTTTTGGTTTTACAATTGTAACTTTCGGCTTCGATTTAATTTTTGTCCTGGCCAACGTAGTCCTGCGTGACCTTTTCTTGCGCTCCTTTTTTTTATTTATCGCTTCTTTTATGTGTCTCAAGACGCCCATGATCCACAGGCCCAGACTGGAAAAAAGCCAACCTAAGGAAAGGCGTGATACGATCATGAGAGAAATGATGAAAACCGCTAAAAAAAAGACATATGCTCCAAAAAAATTGAGGAAACTCTTAGTTAATTCAGCCAGTTCTACACCCACAAGCCCTCCGGCATGGATCTGTCCGCCCCTGAAGCTTACAACGCCTGATAACTGCAGGCTCAAAATGCCCGAGAAAGAGGCAAGCAGGGTCAGGGCGGCAACTGTACTCTTGACGGGGGAGGAGACATGACGTCCCCGGAATGAAAGAAAGGACATTGTGAGGGCTATTATCACCAGCCAGAATGAGGAGAAGCCGACCAGGAAAAACACTCCGCCGGCCAGATGAGCACCAACCGTGCCGAAAAGGTTATGGGCCTTACCGAGAGGTCCTGTCACGTTCCAAAAAAGCTGGTCCCCGGGGTTATAAAACAAAAGGCTTCCGCCCAAAATAATGGCCATAAGCAGGAAAATAAGTCCCCGGATCTCTTTCCTGATGGGATTTGAGGGTTTTTCCTTTTTGTCTTTGGTATTTGATTTACGACTCAATCTTGATCACCCTTATCTCGAAACTCGGTTCACGGTTTTATATAACGCCTGAAAATCCCCCTCAATCCCCCTTTACAAAGGGGGATAGGGGGGTATTTCGTAGATAGGACAATTGTAATCTAAAATAACTGGGTTAAGGTTTTTACTATTTTGGCGCGTGACGCGCAACTCTTAACATTCACATCGGGATAATTATGGGCAGTACAAGCGGGCTCCTTTCAATCACCTTATGAAAAAAACGTCTCAACCGCCTTTTTATATCCGATTCCACTTTAACCCATTCAATAGGGATTGAATCTTCCAGCTCGTCAAGGATTTCCAGGACAATACCCTTGCCCTGCTCAAGTATGGTCCCTTTTTGATCTTCAAACACAAACCCGCGAGAGATGAGATCCGGCCCATATATTGTTTCACCCGTTTTTTCGTCCACAGCCAGCAGGACAATAACCATCCCATGTCCGCTAAGCCTCCTCCGGTCTTTCAGAACCATCTCCCCGACATCGCCCACTCCTTTTCCATCCACAAGTATCCTGCCGGTATGCACAGGATCTTCCAGTCGTGCCTTCTGGTTTTCAAAGCAGATTACGGCCCCGTCTTCCACAAGCAAGACATGATCTTCCTGCAATCCCATGTCCAAAGCCAACTGCGCATGCTTTACAAGATGCCTGTATTCACCGTGGATAGGCATAAAGTACCGCGGCTTCACGAGGCTTAGCATCAATTTCAATTCTCCCCTTTTGGCATGACCGGATGTGTGAATATCAGAGACCTTTTCATAAACAACATTCGCCCCCATACGATAGAGATTGTTTATGACTGAAGTGATAGCTTTTTCATTGCCCGGAATAAAGCGTGAAGAAAGGATGATGGTATCACCCTGCTTGATTTTGATACTTTTGTGCTTTCCATGGGCCATCCGGGTCAGGGCTGACATGGGTTCTCCCTGACTGCCAGTTGTAATGATAGCTATGTTTTCATCCGGAAGCTGACTGATCTTCCGTTCGCTGATCTCAAAATCTTCGGGCATACTGATGTATCCCTGCTCCCTGGCGATACGTACATTGGTGATCATGCTCTTGCCGTTGAAAACTACTTTTCTGTCGAACTGTTCGGCCAGGTTGATGACTTGCTGGATGCGACCAATATTGGACGCAAAACTTGCAACAATGAGTCTGCCACTGCATGTCTGGAAAAGGTCTGACAAAGTTTTTCTGACTTCCCTTTCACTCAGGGTGAATCCTTCTTTTTCCGCATTTGTTGAATCTGAAAAAAGAGCCAGGACACCCTTTTCTCCGAAGTGTGCAAACCGGATGAGATCAGTAAATTGGTCGTCTACCGGAGTTGGATCTATCTTGAAGTCGCCTGAATGTATAAGCGTGCCTTCCGGCGTGTCAATAGCGAGGCCGACGCCCCCTACAATGCTGTGGTTTACGCTGATATATTCCACCTTAAAAGGTCCAATCCGGGTGAGATCTCCGGCCTTTATTGTTCGAAGATCCGGTTGTTCCACCAGCGAGTGCTCCTTAAGCTTTTCTTTCAAGAGCTCCAGAGTAAAGCTGGTGCCAAATACAGGTGCAAAAAATTCATTCAGAAAAAAGGGCATTGCGCCTATGTGATCTTCATGACCGTGAGTCAGGATAACAGCATTCAGCCTGTCTTTATTTTCTCTGAGGTATTGGAAGTCGGGTATCACCAAATCTACACCTGGCATATAGTCATCGGGGAACATCAATCCCGCGTCCACTACCAGGAGGCAGCCCTCACATTCGATCGCCATCATGTTCAACCCTATTTCCCCCAGTCCTCCCAAGGGAACGATCTTCAGCATTTTTTTACCTTCTCGTAAAATATAAAGGTTCGATCCTGATTCCTGGACTCTACAAGTCCCGGAAAAAAGGAAACTCCAAAGCAATCAAGTTAAAAGAACCAGTGATAATCACGTTCTTTGGGTGATTAACCATAAAGCACGGTTATTTCGCTAAGCGTGTTAAATTAAACCTTTAATCATCGGCAGTCAATAGAGAATGCGTTTTCTACGGAATGACCTTGATTTCCATTTTTCCATTATGTTAAGGTGCATCAAAAGAGAGAATTAGTAAAAAGAAAGGAGAACAAAAGTTGGCAGGCATAAATAAGGCAATATTGATTGGAAGGTTGGGAAGAGATCCTGAAGTGAGGTACACGCCCAGCGGCGTAGCCGTGGCTAACTTCAGCATAGCCACATCAGAGGAATGGAAAGACAAAGAGACAGGTGAAAAGCAGGAGCGCACCGAGTGGCATAAAATAGTGGCATGGAGACGCCTTGGTGAAATCTGCGGAGAGTACCTGCATAAAGGCAGTCAGGTCTATATCGAGGGGAGGTTGCAAACAAGGGCCTGGGAAGACCGGGATGGTAACAAGCGTTATACCACTGAGGTGGTTGCTCAATCAATGCAGATGTTAGGATCTACGGGAAAAGAAGGAAGAGCAGAGCCCATGGAGGGAGGTTACCCCATTGAAGAGCCGATTAACGTCCCGGAGGATGATATCCCCTTTTGAGCCTCGTTTTTTTCAAGGATAGCTTCAAGTTGGCATGTGCTTACACAGGTTTCGTTACTTGACCTCATCATCGTCCTTCTCATCATCAGGCGCTTCTATTTCCTCTTGTGCCTGGCGAGTGGCCTTTTTGAAATTCTTGATTCCTTTACCAATTCCACTACCTATTTCAGGCAGCTTGCCTGCGCCAAAAATGATCAGGATAATGATCAAGATGATGATCAATTCCGGCATACCTATACCAAACATTGATCTACCTCCGCTTTTGAAATTTCTGATTGACGATTTTAGATTGGCTATTATTAATTATCAATCATTATAGTCCAACTTGCCGGATTGATATATGATTTCTCTTCCACTATTTATCAGTCTCTTTGATCAGTTGAGCAAATTCGGCAGAGTTTCCGAACGCCGCGATGGCCTGGTAAAAATCCATCCAGGCGCCCCATAGTTTCACCCATTCCTCGTTGTGCCAAAAAATATCTGATGACTTTTGCCCTTTTGATATTTTCAGGAAATCTTCAAACTCAGTACGGCAGTTTTCACACAGGTTGAGTCCTGGCGGCGAAAAAGCCGGTGGACAGGATGAATCAGTGGCGTTCAGATGATGACCGCACATGGCACATTTGAAATGGCATGAAGAACACTGGATAATTCTCCGAATCGTTTCAATCTTGTTTCGATAAAGCTCTACCTGCTGTTTTCGTTTTTTGTCTGCAAGTCGGTCAGTGATGTTGAGGACTTTATTCATGGGACCTCTGCTGCCTTATATGCTTAGCGAGTTCACAAAGTACAGTGAATTTTGCACTATACAAAAGTTTACCACCAAGGCCATGCAGAGTCAAGAGAAGTTCAAATGTCGTCAGATCTTACCCATAACGTCCAGGGCCGTTTTGCCTAAAGTGGATAGATTCACGGCCACGGTAATACCCGCGGCCTGAAGGGCCTTTATTTTGTCTTCTGCCTTTCCCTGGCCACCAGATATAATAGCGCCGGCATGACCCATACGCCTCCCGGGGGGGGCTGTTTGACCTGCAATGAATGCAATCACGGGTTTATCGAATTCTCTCTCGATATATTCGGCTGCCTCTTCTTCCGCAGTACCGCCAATTTCCCCAATAAGAACTACCCCTCTTGTCTCCGGATCCTCTTTGAATCTCTTTAGAAGATCGATAAAGGTGTTGCCTACGATGGGATCACCCCCGATACCAATACATGTGGACTGGCCAAAACCAGCCCTGGTCAACTGATCCACCACTTCATAGGTCAGGGTACCACTCCTTGAAATCACTGCCATATCACCAGACCTGTGTATGGGTCCTGGCATGATTCCGACTTTGGTCTTCTCAGGAGAGATAATTCCAGGGCAATTGGGGCCGATAAGGACCGAGTTTTTACCTTCTAAAAACCTGGCTACTTTGACCATATCAAGTACGGGAATCCCCTCGGTGATACATACAATGACCTTCAGACCTCCAGAAGCTGCATCAATAACTGCATCGCCTGCAAATGGTGGGGGGACAAAAATACAGGAGGTATTTACTCCTTCCTTCTCCACGGCCTCCTGGACAGTATTGAAAACCGGCACGCCCTCGATATTCTGGCCGCCCTTACCGGGTGTGACCCCCGCGGCTACTATTGTTCCGTAGTCAATCATCTGTTTTGTGTGAAAGGTACCTTCCCGACCGGTAATACCCTGAACAACCACTCGAGTATTCTCATCTACAAGTATGCTCATAATTAACGCCTCTAAAATGTAACATCTCAAAAAGTTCGGGTGGAGTTTATCCGTAAGGATTTTATAAAAGGCTTACGCCTAAACTCCGAAAGGGAATACATCCATTGTCATTCGCTCAAGGCATTAATCCGGTTGTGAACGCCCGAACTTATTGAGAAGTTACTCGAAAACTCTATAACTTGTTAAAATTACAGATAGTTATTTGGGACCTTATGATTTTGCCTTATCCCGCCATGACGGGACGGAACGAAGCGGAGCCAAGTTCCCCTTCAAGAAACTTGCTTTGCGACCAGCTCAGCCGCTTCGGCAAGATCTTTAGCCACCAGGAATTCTAAGTCTGAGTCTTTTAGAATTGCTCTCCCTTCCTCCACATTGGTTCCCTCTAACCTGACAATTAGAGGAACACTAATGCTCGTTTTCTTTGCTGCAGCGAGGACACCCCTGGCCAGGACATCACATCTCAGTATTCCCCCGAAGATATTAATAAGAATCGCCTTTACCCGGCTGTCCTTGAGGATAATCTCAAAACCACGCATAATCATCTCTTCGCTGGCCCCACCGCCAACATCCAGAAAGTTGGCAGGCTCTGCACCGGCTAACTTGATAACATCCATGGTCGCCATGGCCAGACCAGCGCCATTTACCATGGCACCAATATTCCCGTCTAAGCGAATATAATTAAGGTTGTAATTCTCCGCCATTAACTCAAGGGGATCTTTTTCTCTGGGATCATCAAGTTCCAAAAGCTCCTTTTGCCTGAATAGGGCGTTGTCATCAATAGTAATCTTGGCATCCACCGCAACAACCCTGCCCTCCCCGGTAATCACGAGCGGATTAATCTCAACAAGTGAGCAGTCGTTGGCAAGGAAGAGCTTGTACACGCTGGCCATGACAGACATCAGGCCCCTTGCAGTATCTGGTGATAGAGGGGGGTCTAATTTGTAGATAAAGTTTCTCGCCTGAAAAGGCATCCATCCAACAGCGGGATCAACGTGCTCTTTAAGGATAAGCTCGGGGGATGTGGCGGCAACCTCTTCGATTTCCATGCCTCCGGCCTGACTGAAGATCATGGTTGGACTGGCAGTCGCTCTGTCGATCACCATGCTTAAATAAAATTCGCGTTCAATGTCAACGCCTTCCTCAATAAGGAGCTGGTGGACAACTGCACCGTCAGGACCCGCCTGTTTGGTCATTAATGGCTTCCCAAGTATAGACTCCGCGGCGGTCACAACTTTGGTGGGATCATTTTCCACCTTGACACCGCCCGCCTTACCTCGACCGCCGGCATGGATCTGTGCCTTGATGACCCAGGGAGGGCCATTGATACTCTGAACTGCCTCAGAGGCCTGACTCGCCTCTGTTATAAGTTGACCATTGGGTATGGGTATTCCCGATTTCTTAAAAATGCCTTTAGCTTGATATTCATGTAATTTCATAGTGTTAACTCTCCAATGCGTAACATCTCAAAAAGTTCGGGTGGAGTTTATCCCTGGCCCAGACCTGATTCGCAATGCATATGTTCTATAACTTCAGCTTTGTAAATATTGCAGCGATAATAGCTGCGTCCCGGGATGTCGC
>JAIVXD010000059.1:0-9634 GCA_048636195.1 Anaerolineales bacterium | reverse complement strand
AAAGGTATCCGTCCATCAGGATTGCCTTGCCTCAATGTCCATAAAAAAGTCATGCATGTCTTCGGAATCAAAGGGCGTGATTCTCTTTAGAAGTTCTCCGGCACTGGCTTGTTTCAAATCCATTTCGAGATACTTGTGCAATGGAATACAAGGCGCAAAGTCCTCGGGATAATAGTCTGGAAAATCAAACGGAACGGGTCGGGGATGTCCTCGGAAACGCTCAAGCAGTTTTCGTTCAAGTCTTGGAGGTAGATCGTAGGCTTTCAAAATCAAACTATCTATTTCCATAAGTGCTTGGGTGGATTTTTGAATGGACGGTTCTTTAGCTAAATCCCTTCCAATTCCAGACCTAAGCTTAGCATAGTACCTTACAAGACGAGTAATATCCTCCTTATTAATGTTTGTGGGAATGGGGATAGGGATTTGTTCCAATATTCTAATCGAATTGTCTCGTCCATAGCTTTTTAGGTAAAGTGCCACGTTGACTATTGGCGAATTAATAAGAGCAGTTAGGACCTCAACATTCATGTCTACTTTTGGCCAAATTCCAATGAAACTCTTAGTGCATACCAAGCCGTCTGAGTCTAGATAACCAACAAGCCGCCAAGGCCCGCGACTTATCCTTCGACTATTGGCAATAACCTTTGGACTCTCCCAAGGAAACAAATGTGCAGTCGTACGCCGATAGCGCTCATCCATGTTTAGATATATAAAACCCTGGGCATAATATGGCTCTATCTTCCTTTGAATAGTATCCAATCCTTTCTTGAATCCAGTCTTTGGATTAGATGATATCAGCCTGTTTTTTTCTTTTTCGAGAGAAGTATTCCACCAAATGCCCTGGTGAAACTCAGCTATATCCTTTAATATTGGGTTAGCCCTCAGATAATCCCAAATCTCTGATAAAGGAGGATTCCAAAAGGAGATGGGTATTGTATGACTTGCACGGCAAATAGTCTTGTCAATCCCATGAGGCAACCGAGCTGTTTCGAGAAAAGGTTTTCGGTCGTTTTCCTCTACCCAAAATGAGCGGATATTCACATAGACGTCTGGGGCTTCATTCCGTTTGGAAGCGAGCACAAGCATCGTTTCTTGATCCGAAAAAGCGAAGACACGATCTGGCAGGGCTATGGTTTCTATGTTCATGTAGTTCCGAGCTATCCTATCCTGAAGATCAGAATACTTCTCACCTAAAATGGCTGATTTTGGCAAAACAAAGCCCAACATGTCTGGTGGGTGTTCAAGGACTCTACGTAATACCTCATAGGGCTTATGGACACTCTGGGCATTATTCCTGTAAAGATTTCTCTCTGCGGGGATAAAATCTTCGAATGGGGGGTTGCAAAGCACGACCCGGGACGTTTTCAATTCATTCTCAAGGGCATCACTGCCAAAGATATCCTCATTTCTGATATGCCATCCGTCCGGGTTAGGATAGTCCGCCAACATGAGAGACAAACGACACACCTCAGCGGCGAATGAATCAAGCTCAATAGCTGTCAATCGGTCTTTCAGATAGCTATGTCTCTGCTGGTCTGTCCACGAAGCCGGTAATAGTTCCCGCAGACGACGGAGGGCGGCAACCAGAAAAACGCCATGGCCGGCACAGGGCTCCAGCACGTAACGCCCCTCCTGGGGCAATGACTCAAAAGGAAGCCGGTCCACCATAAGCTCCGCTATTACAGAAGGAGTGCTGTGTGTGCCAAATTGTTTCCTGGTTTCCTTCCGAATAAGAGTGTTTTCATAAATAAAAGCCAGATCTTCCACAGAAAGATTTTGAAAGTTAAAAGCGCTCCGGAACCTGCCCCAAACAACCTGCCGAGTGTTGGGTTCATCAAGAATGTTCTGAGCTTCAGCTTCAAAAGGTCCATAAAACCTCTGGACCCTTTCAATGATAACATTTGCCTCAGGAGTGGACCAATCTCCTGGATGATTTCTATCATTAAATATCTTTGCCGCGAGGAAACGAAAAACAAGACGAAAAAGAGAGGTCTCCTCTGGCTTGCTACCTGAAGCTTTCTCATACGAAATTATTGCTTCGTTGAGGATATCTTTTAGAAGTCGATCTAACTTACCGTGGATCATGCCTTTAACAGCAGGCAGAAGGCCCGTGTCAACAAAATCGAGCTGATAGGGCTCTGTCAATGGAGTGATAGCTTTGGCTCGAAAAATTGCCTCAGGACTCCACTTTTTTTTGTTTAATTTAAAAGCCTGTCGAATATCTCGGGCTGGGATTGACTCTAAGAAAACGGCTTCCCCAGTGGCCTTAACACAGTAACGGTCAAGATGGTCTGGAAATGCCTCAAGGAACATTGGGGCACCAAGGGTTCTGTACATTGATATGTGTCGGGGACCGGATTGACCATTTGCTGTCAAAACCCCGATGCAAGCATTACGGTAGGAAGGCGGCCATTGCGCGAATGCCGCTAGAGGGATATTCAGATCTCGATTTACAGAAGTAGCTGCATCATCGAAGGCATAATTTTCCTGCAATAGGTTGTGTGAATAACCTAACCCTTTCAATTCATTGCGGATAGTGCTTAAGACGCTCATCTTGACTGCCTCCGCTGATTTGTCTCGTATGCCGCTACCCAAGGGGGAAAGCAGTGACCTTTTTTCCACCCGCTAAAGGACCTGATCGCTTTACAAGAGAACCGTCACAATTTTGCAACCTAACTACCTCTGCACCAATTTGCTCCGTATCAAAACGGAAATAGTGCTGTCTCGTTATGGCACTGAAGTATTTCCCTTTCTCAACAACAATCATATCTACCCCATCAGTGTAGATGATCAGGCGGGAAAGGGGTTCATCATCCGGCAACATTGCAGAAAGATTTCTTATGCCCTCTCTTACCTTTTGGAGACTTAACCCTCTTCTTTTCAATGAAACCAATACTCGTAACTTGACAATATCTTTAAAAGAATAAAAAAAGGACTTCCCCATTCTTTCTGGAGAAATAAGATTAATCCTGACCCAATATTTCAGTTGATTAAGGCTCGATCCAGTCAGTTTTCGGACCAGTTTTGTTGGATAAATATTATTCATTTTGTTTTTGGTTGAAAATTAGGGGAATAACAGGGATTTTTCAACCAATCTAAACCCAAAAAGATCCGAGGTCAAGAAAAAAAGCTACGCCCGAAATAAAGCTGAGCATATTGAACCGAGGTGTTGGTTCTAAAACAATTTTATAACTTGATCTTCCTCTCATTCATTTTGTACCATCAAATTGTAAGATCCTTATCGGAAATTGACAGTTCCTTATGAAAAGATATCGCGATTATAATAGTTATTTAAGAGAAATCTTCGGAGAACGTGTTCAAAAGATCTCCCTGGACGCCGGGCTGGGCTGCCCAAATCGGGATGGAACCATTTCCCGAAAAGGCTGTATCTTTTGTGACCAGCGAGGCTCCGGAACAGGTGCATTGATCAACCACGGGCTTTCGGTTGATCAACAGATTATCCGTGCCCGGAAGTTTATTCAAAAGCGCTACGGGGCCAAAAAATTTATCGCTTATTTCCAATCCTTTACCAATACTTATGCCCCCCTTTCTGACCTGAAAAGGCTTTACGATCAGGCGTTGACCCAGGATGATATAGTGGGCCTTTCGGTGGCCACAAGGCCGGATTGTGTAGACAGGGATATCCTGGAACTTTTGGCGTCTTATCAACGGGACTATCTGGTTTGGATTGAATACGGTTTGCAGTCAGCCCATCACAGGACCCTTGACCGGATCAACCGTGGGCATGATGTGGAATGTTTTGAACGCAGTGTATCCATGGCCAATGAATATGGACTGAACATCTGTGCACACATTATACTGGGCTTGCCCGGTGAAAATCGCGAAATGATGCTGCAAACCGCCCATTTTCTATCCGGCCTTCCTATCCATGGGGTCAAGATCCATTTACTATATGTGGTTAAAGGGACACCCTTGGCCGAATTATACCAGAAAAACGAAGTTCGCTGTCTGGGACAAAAAGAGTATGTGGATCTTGTCGTGGATTTCCTGGAGTTACTCCCCTCCAATATGGTGATTCAACGGCTGACCGGAGACCCGGTGAGATCTGAACTCGTAGCACCTTCCTGGGCCAATGATAAATCCAAAAATCTAAAACTTATACAAGAAACACTGGAAAGGAGGAACACATGGCAGGGACGACGGTACCGGAAATCTACTGTTGGAATATAAAAACCGAGGATCTAAACATTTATCTGGCCTCTTCAAAGAGAGGAGCCCTCCGGGTCGGTCTTAGTTTGAGAGAAAAACAGGATTCAGCCACCTTCTTCAGGAAGCGATTCCCGAATACCAGGCTCGTTGAGAATTATCCGTTAAATAAACTACTTGTGCAAGCGGTACAGGCCGCCCTTCTGAATAAGCCATTCAGAAGTACCGTGGACTTTGATTTTAGCTGTACACCCTTTCAATGGCAGGTCTTAAAAACTATCGCCCGCATACCTTTCGGAGAAACAAGGACTTACGGAGATGTGGCATCTATGGTGGGAAAACCTAAAGGTGCAAGGGCGATTGGGCAGGTAATGAGGAGAAATCCAATGCCATTAATCTTTCCCTGACACAGGGTAGTTGCCGCCGAAGGTCTCGGTGGTTTCACTGGTGGGCTGGACATCAAGAGATATTTGCTTGGCAGAGAGAAATGATCAAGAAATTGCTTGGAGTGAAGCTTTAGCGATTACACATCTACTTCTGGGGCTCTCCCACTTTTTTGCGGATAAGTTGATCCACTGCGATTTCATACTCTCTGGAACCGGGCACCAGAGATTTATCGCGGCCGATTTGGGTCATAACTTCCTTTTCGGCTTTTTCAAACCGGATATTGACCTGGGTGAAAATCTCGTTCACGACCTGATAAATCTCTTCATCCGTGCCATAAATCTCAATCACGTCGGGATCATTGATGAGCACTTCCATGATGTACTGGGTCATATACAGAGCATAGGTGTTAGGACGGGGAACGAGGCTGCGAACGGGAGCAATAAAGTACTTAAAATCAAAGTCCGAACTCCTTTGCGCTTTTCTTAGACCCTTAAGAATGGCATCTGAAATAGCAGTTGGATTATCAGTCTCGATAATCTTTTCCATCAGCAGCTTCTGGGACAGTTTGTTATGGATTTCAGGGAGTTTGAACTTTAAAAACCTGTCTCCTTCAAAAGCCTGCTGTTTTTCCTGTCTTTCAAGTCTGTTTAATATTTTGTCCTGAACCCTCCCGCTATTCCATGTTTTCATAACTCAACTCTGCCCTCATTTGACCAGGTCATTTTTTCACTTATCCGCGGAATCCTTTTTCTTGGAAGCTTCGGTGGAACCCTTTGAAGCGGATTCCTGTTTTTTCGAAGTCTCTGTGGAACCTGTTGACTTGGACGTAGAATCCTTATCAGACTGTGCGCTTGTACCTTGATTCCCTCCGGATTTCGAGGCGTAATCTGTCACATACCAGCCGGAACCCTTCAGATGAAAAGTGCTGTGGGAAATGAGTTTCGTTAGTTTGCCGTGACACAATTCGCACTGAGCCAGCGGTGGATCGGAGAATTTCTGTAAAGCCTCGGATTGGTGTCCGCATTTCGTACATTCATATTCATAAATTGGCACTTTTAATTACCTCCATTTTGAAACTGCCTCGAACCTATGAAACAACCATGTCGCAAATTCTATGTCCCTGGTAAGAATCAAGGACATAGTCCAGTTTTGGCAGGGCGAGATTTTCTAAAACCTCAAAGGTTGTTTCATGGACAATGGTCTCTTCTTTGTCCTTTTCTTTCCCGGAAACATCAAATCTTTGAAAAAAATTACAAAACCTCACGATATGAATCAGCTCGTGGGTAAAAACATATACAAGAAGAGGTAGAAGCCCAAGGGCTTTGTCCCTATTCAATGCCTTCAGTATCTGGTGGTCTTGAAGGCATATGAAGTAAAAGTCGCGGCTTTTCGTATTCGATTCGAAGCCGCTGATCGCCCTTGCTCCTTTGTTCAACAATGCAAATGCTTGTTGGGCTATCTCATTTGCCCTCAAGGAAGTAAGGGTCTTGACATCATATCTGTGCCTTTTCCACTGGCCCAGGGAGAATTTATAAAAATTCCCTGTCGCGTCCTCCGCAATATCAAGGGCCTCGCTTATCGTCAAAAAATCATCGTCATTAAAGGGCAAATAGGCCATTTGTGTAAGGCTCATATTTGGGGTTGAATTATTGAGATAATAAGGCCGATCAGAAAAATGTCAACACCGGAATACTTTATTATTGGTGGCGGTGACTGGACTTGAACCAGTGACCCTGCGGATATGAGCCGCATGCTCTGACCAACTGAGCTACACCGCCAGGATTTGTTTATACCCATAAGTTTATTGAAATTTTGTGCCTTGTCAATTAAATAATAAAAGGCGCGAGGCTTAGGGCGCAGGGCCGGAGATCCGCCCTTTCCTGGCGGACCTTATGCCTTACGCCTTACGCCTTGTGCCTTATTGTCCCAACTGCCTCGTTATTAGAAATACTTCAGTCCCGGCGGTAATCCCAAAACCTTATTCCTGAAATCTACAGATACTTTTTCACTTCCTCGGTCAGGGCCGGGACCACGTCGAAGAGATCGCCAACTACACCGTAGTCAGCCTTCTGAAATATGGGGGCATCCGCATCCTTGTTGATCGCAACAATCACCTTTGACGTGCTCATGCCCGCCAGATGCTGAATTGCCCCTGAAATACCGCAGGCAATATAGAGGCCCGGGGAGACAACCTTCCCGGTCTGGCCCACCTGGTCCGAATGAGGTCTCCATCCTGCATCCACTGCCGAACGCGAAGCACCCACGGTGGCGCCGAGAAGATCAGCCAGGTCTTCCAGGATCTTGTAGTTTTCCGGTCCTTTCATGCCTCGCCCGCCTGATACAATCTTGTCTGCTTCAGTCAGGTCAACCTTGCCGCTCTCATCTTTGAGTACATCAACGACCTTGGTTTTAAGGGCACCGTCATCAAGACTGAAGGCGGCGTCCAGGACTTCTGCCGACCTGGACGTATCCGGCTCATTTATGTCCATCACTTTTGGCCTGGCAGTGGCCATTTGCGGCCAACTGTTCTCAAAGGTCACCCTGGCATAGGCCTTGCCCGCATAAATAGGCCTGGTCGCCACAAGATTTCCATCTTCCACCGCAAAGGCTGTGCAGTCCTGGGCCATGCCCACACCCAATTTTCCCGATAACCTTGAAGACAGGTCCTTTCCCTCAGCAGATGCCCCCAGCAATAATATGGCCGGATCATCGGCCTTGACCAACTCGGAAATGACTGAAGCATAGGCATCAGTCGTATAGGCCGCAAGCCTTGGATCGTCTGCCACTAAAACCTTATCAGCGCCATAATTGCCCAACTCGGCTGCCTTTTCCTTGATATTGGAGCCAAGCAAGAGGACCGTTAAGTCCTGGCCTAATGCATCAGCAAGACGTCTTCCTTCACTGATTATTTCATATGTAATCTTTCGGATCTCCCCACCTCTTTGCTCTGCAATTGTCCAAACTCCCTGTGCCATATCTTAAATCTCCTTATTCTTAAAAGATTCTAAGTTTCTATAATTTAGTGAAATATTGGATGCTGCCATCCACATGATCTCTTTTCTCTGTACCCATCAATCCAGTATTTCAGTATTCCAATCAGATTACCTTGGCTTCATCATGGAGCAGTTTGGCCAATCCAGCCGCCTTTTCCTGTGGTGTCTCCCCTTCAACAATCTTCCCTGCTTCTCTCGCCGGAGGTGGCGTTATCTCCAGGATTTTCACTTTTCTTGCGCCTTCCCCAAATTCCGCCGCATCCAGCCCAAGATCAGAAAGAGTCTTTTCATCAAACGGTTTCTTCTTGGCCTTCATAATCCCGGGAAGAGAGGCGTATCTCGGTTCATTCAATCCCTTTTGGGTAGTAATAAGAGCAGGTAAGGGCGATTCAATAACGAGTGTGCTTCCCTCTATGGGCCTGTTTACCTTTACGGACTTGCCATCCTCAGCCACTTCTACTTTATCAATCACTGAAAGCTGTGGGATATCCAGAAGCTCCGCAATGTTCGCCCCCACAACGCCCATATCATCATCCACGCCCCTCTGGCCGGAAAAAATCAGGTCATAGTCAAGCCCCTTTATGGCCGCGGCAAGGGCCTTTGCCACAGCAAGGGAATCGCTTCCCTCTAAAGCTTCGTCACTGATAAGCATGCCCTTATCAGCCCCCATGGCCAGAGCAGTGCGAATGGATTCTGTCACTCTTTTAGGACCAAGTCCCACTACAGTGACCTCGCCTCCAAATTTCTCCTTGATGCGCAAGGCCTCTTCCACACCATGTTCATCATAAGGATTCATCACCCATTTGATGTCATCGGTTACAATGGATTTCCCGTCCGACCCGACTTTGATCTGGGTCTCCGTATCCGGCACCTGTTTTAAGCAAACAATAATATTCACTTTTTTCTCCTTTCACCCATATGTTTTTGGTTACATGAACATCAACCTTGAATCCCATTTAAAAAATATTCACTAATCTGCTTCGCAGCAGTTTTAATATCATACTGCTTGCGAGTTGACAATACCCAGAATCTGGACATTTCATCCAAGGCCCCAAAAAACGCCCTTTTGGCCACGCCTGGAATTACGTCTTTTTTGAAGACCCCCTTTTCCTGGCCTTCCCGAACAATTTCTCCAATTAAATCCAGGTACTGGGCAAATTTTTCATTTTTGTATTCCTTCATGAACCTACTGCTCTGCCGGATTTCCACCTGGATAATCTCCGCCATATCCGGATTCTGCTCAATCAATTGCAAGTGGATTAATGCAAATTTCTCAAGTTTTTTGACAGGATCATCCTCTCTTGAGATCTGGCCAACCATGTTGTCAATCACGATCTTCATCTGCTCCTCGAATAGAGAGATTAAGATATCGTCCTTATTTTCAAAATAGATATAGACAGTCCCATCGGCCACCTGGGCTTCCATGGCAATTTCAGATATCTTAGTCTTATAAAAACCCTTTCTGGCAAACATCTTGGTGGCTGCCTGTATGATTCTGTAATATTTTTCAGTATTTTTCTTTTTACTCATAACTTTAACCCATAATGAATGATTATTCATTCACCAGATTTGATAGCATCGCATTCAGGCAGTGTCAAGGATTTTTTGCATCAGAAAATAAGAAAGCCGAGAAAGAGCATTCAGCGCCGATGGGAAAAGCCATGACCCGCACCAGATGGCCCGGATCGCAAATCTTTGAATGTCATTTTGGTAAATAGGCATTTTTTTTCTTGACATTCCGGATAAATTTATAGCTAAATAGTAGCTACTTTGTGACTACATCACACATATAAGGAACTTAGGGGCTTCGCCCCAATTGGAATGTTGGCCCGCCCTGGTGCAATTTGTTGTTGATTTGACGTATGTCATTGCACTTCAAATTTGATTTAAGACTCAGAGTGTTGAGTAGCGGTCTGGGCCAGGGAATAATGGAATAGTGGAATACTGGGTTATGGGAAAATGGTAAAGTGGGTTATTGGTAAAAACTCATATTGACAGGGAAGTTCAAGATGTTAATAAATGTAAAATTTCCTTTTAAAACCAACCCCGCTAAAGATGGGATCTTCGACTTTCCATTATTCCACCAT
>JAIVXD010000058.1:0-9649 GCA_048636195.1 Anaerolineales bacterium | reverse complement strand
ATTATTGGTGGATCTTTTTCTGAAAGTCCATTTAAGCAAAGGAGCTCAGAATTGAAAAACGTTGTTATTGTGAGTGGGGTACGGACCCCCATCGGGAGGTATGGCGGCATTTTAAAGGATGTTCCTGTATACAAATTGGCCAGCCTGGTTCTTAATGAAGCAGTAAAAAGGGCAAAAACCGAACCTGTTCTTGTAGATGATGTGATAATGGCGCAGTCCTATCAAAATGGCGAATGCGCAAATGGTGCCCGCATGGCGCTTCTTGAGGCTGGGTGGCCAAATGAAGTACCGGGAGTAACTCTGGACCGTCGTTGCTGCTCCGGTCTGGACGCCATTTTTTTCGGTGTAATGAAAATCCAAACCGACAACGCAGACATTATCGTTGCCGGCGGAATGGACAGTATGAGCCAGGCAGAACTATATGTGCCCGGCCACATAAGGTGGGGCCTGGGTGGAAAGGTAGATGAAAAATGGGGTTTCATGCCAAAAGGACACGGAGCCCTTTCCATGTGGGGAATCCCCGTTTATGACAGGATACAGCGTGCGAGAGTCATGTCCCAGCCTGTCGACAGGTTCGGCGAACTCAATTCCATGATGACCTGGGCCGAGAAGGCAGCAAAGAACGAACACATCACACGCCAGGAAGCTGACGAATGGGCCTTTCGAAGCCATCAGAAAGCTATTGCTGCAATAGATGCGGGGAAATTCAGCGAAGAAATTGTCCCTGTGCCGATCCCGCAAAGGAAAGGGGAAGCATTGATATTTGAAGCCGACGAAACACCCCGAAGAGATACTACCTTTGAAAAACTTGCCAGATTACCGGCTGTATATTCCGACGGGGTGTGTACTGCTGGAAATTCATCCACCGAGAACGATGGCGCAGCCGCGGTGGTATTAATGACCGAGGAAAAAGCAAAGGAACTGGGTGTTGAACCCATGGCCTATTTCAGATCCTGTGCTGTCGCCGGTGCCGACCCGACACTCACCTATCCCGCTGTACCTGCGTCCGTGGACAAGACCCTCAAGAAAGCAGGGCTCACCATTGATCAGATAGACCTCATTGAGATACAGGAGGCATTTGCTGTTCAGGCACTGGCCGATGCCAGGATGATGGGGATTAAACAGGAGGATTTTGATAAAAAGATCAATGTCAATGGTTCCGGCATTTCTCTTGGGCATCCCATCGGCGCTACCGGCGCCATGAGATTGGTGACTTTACTCCATGAGATGAAAAGGCGCGGTTCCTCATATGGATTGGAAACTATTTGTGGTGGGGGCGGGCTTGGGATTGCTGCAGTCTTTGAGTTATCGTAAGAGTTCACAGGTTACGAGTTATCTCAGATAGATCGGGTTTGAAAAAATCCAGGGTCTCCAGCCAAAAACAAAGAGATGACAGTAGACCTCCACACGATAGACGCCTTTTTGTTCTACTCTGAAAGACACTTGGTTCCCACGCCAGCGTTTCTCAACAGTCCCATCTCTGATAAGTCTGATCTCACCTTCTTTGGGTATCTTAATGAACAGGGTGCCGGTCTGGAATGGCCTTTCTTCGCCCATGGTCAAGTGCCATCCCTCATCTGAAACATAATAGTACTTGAAACCTTTGGCCGGCGCCAGATTTTCATGAACAATAAATGTCCGTCCCTGTCTCAATGCCTCATATATTGCTGCCTTTGCCTCTGCAAAATCCTCAGAAAGGGGCTTATACAACAGGATATGGACATTAATAGAATTCAACAGATACTCATAGGAAAGAGGTTTCAGCCGGATCCCATGCCACTTAAATAAAGATCCGTGGGCATCCGAACCACCGATTCCTGCTGTTTTTTTTTGCTGGCACAACTTGTCCCAGAAGGAAAGAGTTTTTCGGCTGGGTGCTTTCAGGAACTGAGATTTAAAAAGGAGAAAAAACAGCCCGTGAAACACGCTTTTTATGCGCTCTTTCCAGCGTGAGGAGAAGTTCCAGATGCAGACGCCCGTATAATCTTTGACAGAAAGATCATTCCAGGTGTAGGCAAAAGATTTTTCACTAAATGGCATGCCCTTTTCAAAGGGGTGTGCCAAAAAACCAAATCCGCCCTGTTCGTTCACCCGATCAATAACCTCCTGGGGCCCCAAGGATCGACCATTAATCATTTCCTTTATGTCATAGGCCAGATAGTGATGATACCTGCTTCCTATCTCCAGGCCCAAAAGAACCAGAAGACCATCATAAAAACCTTCATCTTGTAGATGAAGGGAATCGGTCATATAGCTATGATCATTAAGGATAATGAAATCAAGACCTACCTGCTTAGCTGAGCGGGCGATCTCATGAACAGTCCCTGCCCCGTCGGAATAGCGAGAATGGATGTGGAGGTTACCAACATACTCGAAGTAGGCATCATACGGATGATCATTGGGTGGCATAGAATTATGAACCTATCTAACTATCGAATCATCCCTCATAATCTCGAAGCGCCTTCAGGCCCATTTTCATGGGTTTGAATACTGCCAGGGTATTTATCAAAACAACCATCAAGAATGAAGCAATTATTAGAAGCCACTGAAATGCAGTGACCGTCTTCCCGCTTGCATCGGACATAAACAGAATATAGACCGGACCCGCCTCGAGTACAATAACAATTGCGATAAAAATTGAGCTTACGATCATATACAGCACACCGCCAAATCCGACCGAGAGCTGTGCGATATTTTCATATTTGAAATTGGCATACAATGCCCCGAAACCGATCCCCAGAGCCACTATACCAAGGACCATGAAGAACATGGTAATCGAGGACAGGAACATCATAAAACGCGTTACATCAAGGAGGTAGTTTGTGACAATAACCAAAACCTCAGCCAGAAAGACCATGGGAATTAAAAAATATACATACTTTCCCCACAGGTATTGCCGGAGCCTCATGGGAGAGGAACTGATAACCCAATAGGCCTCCCCTTCAGCGCTTACGGCCGTAAAGATAAAGCGTGCCGAAATCGCCGAAAGAACAAACCCTGCAAGGCCCATGTTTAAAAATGCCAGTTCGTTTTGCAGGAAATCCAGTTTAATAGGGCTCTTATCCAGGGGTAACACACTGAAGTTATACACGTATACGACCACGAGGGCGCCGAGCAGTATCAGTTGGGACCACTGGGTATTATCCCGAAAAAAAGTTCGAAGATCCTTGGCAATGATTGCGCCCAAATCTTCACCAAATGGTTTTTTAAGGCACCTTACGAACACATCAAGGATCTTTGTCCCCACTGTGCGTCTCTTTTTTGCCTCTTGAGATTTGGAAAAACCAATAATATAAACGGCCTGTGCAACCCATACATTAATAACCACCATTGATAAAGCCGTGACCCAGGTTAGCGTAACCGCAAACATGTGGCTTTTCCCACCAGGGACCGTCAAGCTGTCCCACAGAGTTTCGGTAATCCATTGGGTGGGAAGATATGGTGACTGCGGCGCCTTCAAGGCGCTTAAATACTCCATGATACTAAAAAATGACTCAGGATTGGCCAGTCTCTCGGGTCTTAAAAAACGAAACAGGAAGTAAAGGGCCACGATCATCAATATGGCTATAAACATGATGATATCTTTTGTCCTCTGCGCTGGAAACACGTATACAAGGAGCATTGTAATAAGGATTCCTGCGCCAGCGGCGATAATGACCATGGCCAGATTCATGTGAAGTAGTGTGAAATAGAAACCTGCACCGGGCCGATACACATAGGCATAAGCCATGAAGACTGGCAGCCCAAAAATCAGGAGCATCCATGAGCTATCAATGAGCGTGAAGAAAGATCGCGACAAAAAAAGCTCTTCAACGGAGACAGGAGTTGAGTGACAGAATTCAAGATCTTTGGACAGGTAAAGGTTAGAGACCGCTGTTATGATGTGACTGAAAATAAGCAGGGAGAAAAAAGTCAGGAGAATCATAGACAGAAGATAACGCGCCACAAGATCTCCGATAACTTCAACTGACTGAAAATAGATTAGAACACGAGAGGAAACCACAAACATGCCGCAGCAAAAAGCGAACCCCAACCCGCCAAGGATGAAGATTCGTCGCCTTTTTCCACCCTTTGAACTGATCAACTGATTTCTAAAGGCAAAAAACCTGGGTTTAATGAGCAGGTAGAAATTTTTCATGTGCGAGCCTTTTGCCTTCAGTCAATTTCAAAAAGGTATGCTCCAAATTACCGTCCACACCGGCCTTACGCCTTAATGCCTCTGAAGTGCCTTTTGCAACAATTTGACCTGCCTGTATGATGGCGATTTCATCACATATCTCCTGGGCTACCTCCAGAGAATGGGTAGACATGAAAATGGTGGTTCCATTGCCGGCCTGCTCTTTGAATATGCCCTTAACGAGCTTTGCCGCTCTCGGATCCAGGCCCACCATGGGCTCATCCACAATAAGAACCCTGGGCCTGTGAAGCAGAGATGCACACATAACCAAGCGCTGTTTCATGCCATGGGAATAGCTTTCGATCAACTCATCTTTCCAGTGGCTCAGATCAAAGAGTTCCAGCAGTTCCGAAATTCGATGGTTAAATAAGGGTGTGTGATCCAGGCGATACAGACCTGCGATGAGCAGGAGAAATTCCAAACCACTCAGCTTTTCATATAAAAAGGGCCGATCAGGGATAAAACCTACATATTGCTTGACAGCCGAAGGCTTCTCAGCCAAATCCATGCCATTGATGATGATTTGCCCTGAGGTGGGCTTGATGATCCCTGCCATCATTTTGATGGTCGTGGTTTTTCCCGCCCCATTAGGTCCAAGGAATCCGAAGATAACACCTGCCTTTACGTCGATGTTAATTTCATCAACGGCGCGAAAACCCTTGTAAACCTTGGTGAGATCAATCAATTTAATCATATCGATAATCAACCACCTCCAGTTTTAGCTTTCCAATAAGGGCGATAATGTCCACCTGCCTGTCCAGCCCTCCTTCAACAAGCTTGATATGGGTAGCGTCGGTTGGCATTTGATTCAGAGCCGCGTCCATGGAGATCCACCTTCCCAGAAAGCCTTCGGTCCAGGCATGATAATAAAACCTCCCTCTTGCATAAACGATTCCCACACACACCCTGGCCGGTATGCCCGAAGCCCTGAGTAATCCCGTAAGCAGCGCGGCATGCTCATTACAATCCCCCACCCTGTTCTTTAAAACCTCTAACGCACTCGGGACAGAAATCACAGGTCTTTTTTCCACATTTTTATAGACCCAGGTCATCAATTTTCTCGCCACAGAAGACGGGTCTCTTATATTTCCCGCAATATCACGGGCCTTCCCCGTGATGGCCTCATTATCGCTTTCAATGTTGAATTCCGGCTTGAGAAACAGCTTCATTTTCCCGGAACGGTCCTCAAAAGGTAAGGTGTATCCAGCTTTTATGGGTATCTCCTCCTGAACAACCTCAATCATGCCTGAGCGGAATCTCTGTCTCTCTTTGTCCAAAATGGCAGTGTCAAAATGCTCTTCGGAGATGCCCTCCACCTTAAGGCTCAGATAGGTCAGCTTAGCAGGTTCCCTTAATCTCCCTTTAACATGTATTGCTGCCAATTCATAAAAATCGCTACCTCCACCTCGTTGAATATCGCGAGGTGCCATGGCTGCACTGGATTTGATCAGGGTAAGCCCCATAACGCTTTTCTCTTTCAACACCGTGCCTGATTCATCAACCCAGAATGTCATGGGTTGACCCAGCATCTGTGCTTCCAAGCGGAAAGTACTGTACTCAAGACGGCGAATAACCAGGGTCTCCCTATCTGCTACTTTCACTACCAGTTCCTTTAGTGCCATGGTGGATGGATCAAAAATAGGGAACTTGAATGACTGGCCCACCTCGATGCGCCGGCCTTTAAAGAATGGTGCTAATCCAGCACCGATCATGGGCGGGTCTGACAGCCTGAGTCGCTCAGTCCTCTTTGCCTTGCCCTCCCCTATTTCCAGTTGCATAAGATTGCCATCAACAGTTCCCGAGATTTTATAGCTCACGACACCGGATTTCATGCTAAAGTTGAATTTTCTTAGCAAGAACCGCTGATCCACGACCGAACGGGTTACCATGTATATGCTGGTGGGCTGACCCATGAGGTTTAAGTTTAATAGAATCTCCTCCCGTATAAGGTAGTTCTCTCCAACGGGGTTAATCTGGGTCATAGAGTATCCCACTTTTTGCCCCTTGAGATAGATTTCCATCCAGTCTCGCTGGGGTGAAGCTATTACTGAAACCTTACCTTCAATGGCACCAGGCTGATCACTGCCACCCCTGGAGTTGACGTCTCTGACCAACACGCCAATCAAGACCAGCCACAGGATAACAATGCTGCTCCCAAAAAGATTAAAGATGTGTTTTTTGTTTTTCAGGACCATAATATTCTTTGAATGTTTCAGATCTATTTTGAACTTAGCTCGCTCCGCTCATCCCGCTTGCAGCGGGAGAATAGTGGAATAATGGAATGATGGAATAATGGGTTTTGGGAAGATGGTATATTGGGTTATTGGCCAAGTTCCTCTTGACATGGAAGCATACAGCTAATAAATGGTTAATCTCATTTTAAAAACAATCCCGCTAAAGACGGGATCTTCGACTTTCCAATATTCCACCATTCCATTATTCCATCACACGAGACAAAAGCTCAGGCCTCGACGAAATATCATTATTTTCAATAAGCTGCACAATTTCCATGACATTATATCATATCTGTGGAGAAAATGAGGGAATTACATTGAGGGACCGGTCACAGGATGGCAGGGTTGTTAGGTCTTTTCTTCGATTTCAGGCAATTCGGCAAGAAAGGTTGTTATTACATTTTATATTTTCCAAAGTCATCCGGGTTGAGGCTCTCCAGAATTTCCTGCCACTTCTTTCCTTTTTCTGACTTATCCTGGGGTTCTGATTTCAAGTCTATCCGGCTGGACTGCTTGATCACTTCTTCTGCAACAAAAATAGGCGCTTTCACTCTCAGGGAGATGGCAAGGGCATCGCTTGGTCTGGCATCCAGGGTCATTTCCTTTTCACCCTGTTTGAAATGGATGACGGCATAATACGTGTTGTCTTTCAGGTCAGCGACCTCGATTCTGGCGACTTTGACGTCTACCATATCCATCATATTTTTTAGCAGATCATGGGTCATGGGTCTTGAAAACTTGATACCCTCCATCTCACTCGCAATGGCAGTGGCCTCTAACAAACCGATCCAAATGGGCAACGTCTCGTCACCGTCAACCGCTTTAAGGATGACAATAGGGCTGTTTGTTACGGGATCCATAGTTAATCCGGAAATGACCATCGGTTTGTACATAAATTCCTCCCTGGGTTTAGCAAGACCTTATATCCGTTTTCTATTTAGTGCCCATCCAGAAACTAGCGTTTTTGGATGCGCGCTATCAGCCATCAGCTTTCGGCTTTCAGCAAAGGACACTAAAGACAAGGTGTTGGCTGATTGCTGTTCGCTGACCGCTGAAAGCTCCATCCAGAAATTGGTTGTTTCTGGATGGACACTATTTATCTTAATTCTTAACCATACAATTCCTTTTGTCAACACCCGTGTCAACACTGTAGTCGCAAAAAAAACCTGTCGCTTTGGTTTGTCGCCTTGTCAGACTCATATTTTCTTAGTAGAATAAAAAAATAAGTTAGTTCGTTTCGCTCATCCCGCCTATATTTGTGCCATATGGCATTGAGGAGGTTGATTTAAATGGGAAAGTCTAAAAATACTCCTTGTTACCCCTATGTGCTTGATCACAAGCCCGGATTCTTTATAAGCTGGTTCTTTTACAGGCTTTTCCAGAAAATCCGCTTTGATGAAAGCATCGTAAAGGACTTAAAGCAAATGCACAGGGAGGGTAGTGTAGTCTATGCCATAAAATACCGGGGGCACCTTGACTATCTACTTTATCATTACCGCTTTCGCAGAAGTCGCCTCCCCTACCCCAAAATCGCCTTTGACCTGAACATGTACCTGTATTTGCCCCTCTCTCAGCTTATGAGGGTCTTGAAATTCTACCTGGGCTTTTTTTTCAAACATGGCCGGCTACCCAGCCCTTTTAAAACAGGGTTCTTTAAAGATGCTATTCAGCAGGGAACCGCTTCCCTTCTCTGCCTTGTGGATCCTAAGGTTTTTGCAAGGCACTTTATTCATGAAGAGAAAGATCATCTCCACTTTCTCCTTTCAATCCAAAAAGATATGGAGAAGCCCATCTATATTATACCCCAGCTTATTCTCTATAAAAAAACGCCAGAAAAAGATCATTCGAATCTTCTGGACGTATTCTTTGGATTTAAGGAAAACCCCGGAGTTATTAGAAAAATTGCCCTGTTTTTCAGACATCACCGTCATGCGTTTATCGATTTCGCAAGACCACTCAATTTGAAAGCCTATCTAAAAAGCCAGCCCCCTGCACGCCCCGTGGAAGAAATGGCCACAGAATTGAGGAATATGCTCATTGAAAGCATTGACAGGCAGAAAAGGGTCATACTCGGCCCTGTTATGAAATCCAGGCAGCAACAAAAGGAAAAAGTCCTCAAGGATCCGGAGATCACAACAACCATTGAACACCTTGCAGGCGGAAATGCTAAAAATATAAAACAGCTCAGAAAGAATGCTGGCGAATACTTTGACGAAATCGCTGCGGATTACAACATAGCCTATGTGCAATTTTTCCACATTGCCCTAAACTGGCTCTGGAAAAAGATTTTCGAAGGCATCGATGTTGACCTGGAAAACCTGGCTATTGTCAGAGAATCGGCACGTAAGGGACCGATTATCTATATCCCGTCACACAAAAGCCATATTGACTACCTGGTCCTCAATTATGTCCTTTATGATCATCACATGCATATCCCCAGGGTTGCAGCGGGAAAAAATTTGGCTTTTTGGCCCATGGGACATATTTTTCGGAAATCGGGTGCATTTTTTATTCGCAGGACTTTCAAAGGCGCCAGGCTTTACGCGCAGGTCTTTACAAGGTACATTAAGGAGCTCCTTGAAGAAGGACATCCACTCGAATTTTATATCGAAGGAGGGCGAAGCAGAAGCGGCAAATTGATTCTCCCCAAGATCGGGTTTCTATCCATCTTGCTCCAGGCCTACAAAGAGGGATATTGTGATGATCTCGTGTTTGTCCCGGCTTCCATCAGCTATGATCGAATTATGGAAGAAAAATCCTATCTTAAGGAACTGGGGGGCAGTGAGAAAAAAAAGGAAAGCTTTAAACAGATTTTTAAAGCCCGGCGCTTTTTAAAAAGAAGATATGGAAAGATCTACATCCAGTTCTCACAGCCCATTTCAATCAAGGAATACCTGCAACAAAATAAGGATCTTGAAGAGGATAACAACCGACTTCTGGCCTTTGATTTGATCAAATCCATTAACAAAGTCACGATAGTCACTCCTTTGGCACTGATAGCCACAGCCATACTTACCAAGCATCGCCGTGGCTTTCATATTAATGAACTCACTGCCACGGCGGAAATCCTTTTAAGATTCCTCAGGACCTATGAAGCCCCGACGGCTACTACTCTCAACCATTTTGAAGGAACAGTTGGGGAGACCTTAACACTTCTCGTTAACAGGAAGGTGGTCAATCTGCTTGAGGACGTGGATGGAGAAGAAACCTTCTACTATGTGGATGAAGATAAAAAGCG
>JAIVXD010000057.1:0-9652 GCA_048636195.1 Anaerolineales bacterium | reverse complement strand
AAGTTTTTCCTCCTGTTTTGAATGAATTGCAAGCCCTTGCCATAAAAAAGAGTTAGCCTGGTTTCCATGCAGTTAGACGGAATCCCAGAATAACCATTGGCGACCCCCGGGCGCTTGAACTATGGTGTCGCCTTTGTGGGCGAAGACTGATACGAATCGTGAAGAAACAGACAAATGCAGCGAAACGGCCTGTCGGAGTAAGCATGGCGGCATGTAAAGAAGAAAGTGCAGATTGAATTGCGGTTTTTTATCATATTTTATCTTTTACCCATTCATACCAATTATGACACTCTTTACTTAAAAAATTCTTCATTTCCTTTTTTTCTTTGTTATTATTACATTTTTTTCCATTCTTCTAAGATATATCCAAAGCTTTCTCCAGGAACATCAGTAGCCCAATCTTTGAATTCTGATCCTGAGTCTTCTTCGTATTGATATATTCCTTTTAAAATCCCCATACAGTAAAGCTTGGCTTCCTGATGCATTTTTAAATCAAACAATCTATACAGGTCTTGAAGAAATGGCTCTAATGACTGAGTGTTTTAAGGTAAGGGGCAATAAAATAATAAAAAGCTTGACCTGGAATTTTTTAGGTGATATTTAGATATCCAAAACATAGTTTTGTTTTCTTAATAAAAGGTTTTTATGCAAAATAAAGACAATATTTCAAAAAAGCCTCTGACTCCGGCCATGGAAGATTATCTGGAGGCTATTTTTAATTTGGGTAAGGAAAAAAGAGTTGTCAGGGTAAAGGACATTGCCAAACGGCTTGGCGTAAAGATGCCTACGGTTACAAGTATGCTCAATACCCTTAGCAAGAGAGAATTAATTGATTACGAAAAATATGAGTATCTGGAACTGACAAAAAAAGGGGTTGATGTTGGCAAAGAAATACATCGAAGACATCATACCTTGCGGAGCTTTTTGACAAATATCTTAAATATAGATTTTAAAAAAGCCGATGAAGAGGCCTGTAAAATGGAACATGCTGTCAGCGCTTCAACGCTGGACAGATTTATAGAGTTTATGGAATTTGTTCAATTTTGCCCGAGAGTCGGGTTGGACTGGCTGAAATATTTTGATGAATATCGACTCCATGGTCAGGAACCTGATAGATGTTTAGCCAGGATGAAAGAATTTGCAGGTGGATTCAGGGGCAGAATAAAGACTATGGAAAAAGTGGGGAAGAAAGATAATGGTACCAAGCAGGATTGATCCGGGGGTAAAGGATTCCAGGCTGGCTATCGGTCGTGGGGTGGCGGAAAAGATTATCGTAGAATAAATTTTTTTCCCTTAAGAATTAGATAGTTCTAATCAAGGTAGTGAATGCTAACCAATGAAGTACGCCAATAAAAAAGATATGGTAAATCTTATTGATAAAAGCGCTGAAGAGCTGCATTTGAAAATAAATATGCATTACCATCTTATGCTCGCTATGCTGGAACAAAGGCCGGACAACGGAAATATGAAAGAACTCTTTTTGCCATCATGTTATCATAAAGAATCCAGGCTGAAAGAGGCTATCGAAGAAACCATAGATGTCCTGGAACAAACCAGAAGGGCCTTTAAATCCAAAAAATTGGAGATATTACGCAAGAAGCTCACGCAGCTATTGATAAAATCGGGATAAATGACGATTAACAAAGGAGGATAAACATGAAGAAATTAGTTTTGGTATTGTTTTTGGCGGTGGTTTTTGCACTGAGCGCTCCGGCCTATGCTCATTTTCAGATGATTTATAGTCCGGACAGTGTCCCAAAATCAAAAGATCTCACTCTGAAGCTTGTCTTTACACACCCCTTTGAGGCAGGTCACACCATGGACATCGGAAAGGATGAAAAGGGTAATATCCATCCTCCCATAGCCTTTGGTGAAATGCATAATGGGAGTAAAAAGGACATGCTTGATACCCTCAAACCCATAGTTTTTACGAGTCTGACCAATAAGGGCAAGGCTTATGAGGCCAATGTAATACTAAAAGGGATGGGCGACCATGTCTTCTATTTTGTGCCCGCTCCCTATTACGAAGGCTCAGAAAACATTTATATTCAGCATTGCACAAAGGTTATATTCAATGTAGCCGGCGCCTCAACCGATTGGGATGCTCCGGTTGGCGACCCCCTGCCCGTTGAAATTATTCCTCTGGACAAGCCTTATGCTTTGTGGACAGGAAACGTCTTTCGCGGCGTTGTCACCTGCAAAGGCGAGCCGGTTCCTGACGCTGAGATCGAAGTGGAGTACTTGAACCATGATATTGAAGGAAATGCTTTTGTCAAGGAGGCCAGGGTAGATGCACCCCATGAAGCCCTTACCATGACCATAAAGGCTGACAAAAACGGAGTGTTTACCCTTGACATCACCAGGGCAGGCTGGTGGGGCTTTGCAGCGCTTGGCGCCGGCGGAGACCTGAAGCACAATGGCAAGGACCTTTCTCAGGATGCGGTTATATGGGTACAGGCCCTTGATATGAAATAATTGAAAGGGGTCAACAAGGAAGAATTGGACTGGCAACTCGCGCCTGCATGTCTGTGTCATATGCAGGCACGAGTTGCCTCAATCAGCAGCGCCAGGGAGAGAGCAACATGGCTTTGTCATATTACAGAATCAGACATTCGATACCAGGCAGAATGCGGGTTAAAAGCTTTTTGATGAAAAAAGATCCGGCTCGTTGCACAACTGTCAGCGATGCCCTGAAAAAAATGAGAGGGATAGTTGCGGTCACGAGCAATCCTGTCGTGGGTTCAGCAGTTATCCTGTACGAGCAAAAGGTGGTTCCCAAAGAAACGATCCTTGCAAAACTGGACGAACTTTTTCCTGTCTGTTGCCGGATAGAAGCCAAGGCTTCTCCAAACACGCCGGTTGGCTGCAGTACAACCCAACCGCCCTCCCTGCTCAGGGATCTTTTGGAGGTGTCGGCTCTTGCCTTTATTGTGGTCTATTATCTGATCAAGTCGTTTTTTGGAAAAAGCCCTGTCAACGAAACGGTTTTTGGTCTTCCTGCCGCGACTGCCGCCCTGTTCGGCTACCCCATAGTGAAAAGGGCGGTCAAGGATATTGTTGAAAAAAAGAAATGCACCCTGCACCAGTTCATGGCATTCACGGGTATTGTGGCCATCCTTATGGCCGAGGCCATGACGGCCCTGGAAATCATCTTTATCATGCGGCTGGGCACCCTCATCAAGGATTACATCACGGACAGATCAAGACGGGCCATTCGGGACATCCTCCTGGTCAATGAAAAGGAGACCTATCTCGTTGTTGACGGCGTGGAGGTATCGGCTCCTGTTTCAGAGCTGAAGATTGCAGACATAGTAGCTGTACATACCGGAGAACGTATCCCCGCAGACGGCGTAATTGTTTCGGGCCAGGCAGTCATAGATGATTCTCATATTACAGGACGATCTGTTCCGGAGTACAGAAGCAAAGGGGACAAGACCTTTGCCGGCACAGTCGTGCACGACGGGGCTATCCATATCAGGGTCGAAAAGACAGGCAATGAAACATACCTTGCAAGGGTGCTTGACATGGTGGAAGAATCCCTGGCCTCCAGGGCTCCGGTCATGGACCAGGGAGACGTTCTCTCCGCCCGGCTGACCAGGCTTGGCATAATCGTTTCAGTTGGGACCCTTATCATAACTCAAAGCATCTACCGTGTGCTGACGGTTCTTCTCGTGATGTCGTGTCCCTGCGCCACGGTCCTTGCGGCTTCCACAGCCGTGAGCGCGGCTATTGCCAATGCGGCCCGGAAAAACATCCTGATCAAGGGCGGTCTTTACCTTGAGGAGATCGGGAGGCCGGATGTGATTTGTTTTGACAAGACCGGCACAATTACCTGCTCGCAACCCGAGGTCAAAAGCCTTGTGATTCATAACAGGAAGATCTCTGAGCATGAGCTTGTAGGCGCGGCCGCCTCGGCCGAACTGCACAGCCACCACCCGCTGGCATGGGCGATCAGGGAGAGGGCAAAGGAGATGGAGATAGAGGTGGCTGGTCATGCCGAGTGCCAGGTGATTGTCGGGCGGGGCGTTGCGGCCAGACTGGACGGCTGCGATATCCTGGTGGGCAACGAACATCTGATGGACATGCGCGGTATTTGGATAAAACAGTACATAAAAGAGACGGAACGGCTGATTGCCGAGGGTCAGAGCGCTGTCTATGTGGCAAAGGCCGGGAAACTGATCGGAGTGATAGGCATAAAAAACAAGGTCAGGCCCGGAGCAAAGAGTGTCATGCAATATCTGAAAAATGACGGGATAAGAGAGATTCATCTGATTACAGGGGATCACGAGACAGTTGCCGACAAGATGGCAGAAGAGCTCGGGGTCGACTTCTGCCACGCAGATCTTCTCCCGGAAGACAAAGCAGAAGTCATCGAAAGACTCACCCGCGAAGGAAAACTCCCGATCATGGTCGGCGATGGTGTAAATGACGCGCTGGCAATGTCAAAGGCACACATAGGGATCGCCATGGGTGCGGGCGGATCTGACGTGGCTATTGAAGCTGCTGATATTGCGCTGGCCACGAGTGAATTATGGAAGATACCGTATGTCAGGACACTGAGCAAAGAGACTGTCAATATCATCGAGCAAAACTACAAAATAGCCACCTATTCCAATATCGTAGGTGTCTGCCTTGGAGCCGCAGGATTGATGACCCCACTTTTTGCCGGTTTTTTGCATATCTTCCATTCCCTCGGAGTCTGGCTCAATTCCAGCCGCCTGCTCGGCTTTGACATGGCAGAACAACCGCAGTGTTCAATGCCGGTTTGTGCTGTAAGCGGAAAATTTGAATCAGAGCCGTGCACCGTGTGCGCTACAAAGGGTTCAGGGTTCAAGGTTAAAAGCCAACCAACCCTGAACCCTCAACCCTCAACCCTGGAACCGTGAACTATGAACCCTGAACCTAACAACCCGAGTAGTTACGAATATCTTGAGATAAAAAGACTTTTGAAAAGGGCTGAGGTGGTTAGCCACAATCACGGCAGGATGGTTTTTAAGCTTGATATTACTACCGTAAAGAAAGGGTCCATCAATCCGGAGCAGATGGCAAGGCATTTCAGGGAGATTGAGGGGGTCGAAGAATTCCGTTTTGATCCTGAAAAAAACAGGATTGATATAGACTATGACACGCAAAAGATAGAACCTGATTTGCTTGAAAGTCTTGTTGATGCAAGCAAAAAAGAGGCGGAAAGGGATGCTGAGGCGACCACGGATGACTATGAAATTAAGGAAATCCCATCGTCTCCGGAGGAAATTGAGGCGATTCGTTACAAAAATCCCGCTCTGGCAGAGAAAATAGAGCTGGTTCATCAGCTCCGGTTCATTCTGACGGTGTACGGGATAAAAGAGTCCGGCATCAATATGGACCCCTTAAAGGGGATTTTAAAAAAATTAGGCATGGAGGAGCACGGAGATATTTTGAGTCTCCAGGGAATCGCGTCCCTTGGCCAGGGGCTTATGAATAAGTTTCTTGCAAAGGCATTTGAATGATAAAAAATTGACCATTTAACCAAAAGGGAGGTAAAACAATGGTGTACTATCCATCTTTGTGGAAAGGATTATTGATTGGAGGCGCTACGGTGATTCTGGTGACGAGCGAAACAGTACGAAAAGGAATCATGAAGTGTGGCGTCGGGATTTACAAGGGCATTAGAAATTCTACGGCAGAGCTGAAAGAAGAGTGGGAAGATGCCAGGGCAGAGGTAATGCTGGAGAAGAAGAACGAAAAAGAATAACTTGAGGAGAAAAACGGATGGAAACAAAGGAAGATAACAAATCTTGCGACGAAGAGATGGGGAGCGCCGGAGACGCCGGCAATCCTCAAGGTGGACAGGAGGCGGGTCCGGCTCAGGAGGCAAACCAGGTCCCCCAGAGCGAAGGTACACAGGAGCAAGGTCCGGCCCAGGAGGGAAATAAAGGAAACCCTGAGCCTCAGACCGCTGGTGAAGGAAATATGGGCTTCCAGTCCGGGCCTGTTCCAGGACAGATGCCATTTCCGTACGGGTATTTCCAGTCACCAAATCTGCAACCCGGGTATTATATGGCACAGGGTGGTTTTCCCCAGGGGCAAATGCCAAGCTATTGGATACCGCCCGGTTATGGAGTTTCCCCACCTTACATGTATATGCAGCCAGCACCGGCCGCACCGCAAGGAGTAAATCCCGCAAATCCTGGCAATACAGGGGTGCAGTACCCTGCCGGGGGAGCAGGTATTCAGGATAATCCAGGTCAATTTCAGCAACACGATGCCCCGGCAACAGCGGCAGGCTACGACAATACCGGCTATGTCCAGGGTGACAACACAAGCGGCCAGGGCGATGCGCCTGGCCATCATAAGGAGCCTGGCCAAGATGAATTGAAGTATGGGACAGATATGGAAAAGCCTGACCATGTAGGTCCTGGACACCCTCCCGAGATGGCTGAGAATATCTCTGCTTCCTCAGGGCTGGCGAGCTTTTTTCAGCTCGACAATGATTCTTTCTGGAAAGGTATTTTGGTCGGGAGTCTGGCTACTTTGCTGCTAACCAATTCCACTGTCAAGAAAGGGATTATGAAGACCATAATCAAGGCCTCATCTTCTGTAAAAGGGGGCGTTGAAGAGCTCAAGGAACAGCTTGCGGATGTGGAAGCAGAAGTATTACACGACATTAACGAAAAAAAGAAATAAGGAGGAGAAAAAATGCATCAACCAGGACCAAATCCACCGGCAAATGACGGCCCCAATACCCATCCCAAAGATCATGCCCCTGAGAACGATCCCGAGGTCAGAAAGTATGATGAATTAAAATACGGACAGACCTATGCCCCTGCGCAGGTACCCGTTACTGTGACCGAGCGGCTGGGGAGATTTTTCAGGACAGACGATTCCTCTTTCTGGACAGGTATACTTATAGGGGGCGTGGCCACCTTTGTTCTGACCAGCGACACGGTGAAACGGGCAATTGTGAAATCTTTTGCGAAAGTTAGTGAAGAAGCAAAGGAAGGAGTTAAAAAGGTCAAAAAAGCCGTAGCAAAGGAAAAAGAGCCCGCAAAAGCTGAAAAGGCAGACAAAAAGTAAGGAAAAAGCAATGTCAAACAATAAATCAAAAGAGTTTGCCAAGGCAGGTATGATCGTTTCTCTATTGGCAGCAGCAGGAACGGCCTTTTTTCAGGATAATAAAAAAGCAAAATGCTTGCACATTGTCTCAGGTGTAGCGCTGGTTGGGTTCTCATACTGGCACCACAGCCTGTACAAGAAAGAACCAGGCAGGCTGAAGAGGGAAACAAGACGTCAGATCGCCAAACAGGAGAAAGGAGCTTGAGGAATATTATGGCTGTTGAAGATTATCTCATGCCTTTGCTTGAGGAAGCAGAGATTGCCCATCACATTCCAGGCCGGATACGACTGAGGTTTAATCACAGCATTGTATCTAAGTTGCCGAAGGTAAACGGTATTGAAAAAGAGATACAAAAAATAGCGAATGAGATTGAGGCTATCGAGAATATCAGGCTGAACCTTTTTGCAGGCTCTGTGGTTGTTCAATACGACACAGATCTTCTTTCTCCTGATTTTTGGCAGGAAGTAGTGGGTGAAAAAGACGTCGAGCAACTAAAAGAAAAGGCGAGAATATTGTTTCCAGGCTTGCAGTTCTGAGTTTTTAAAGGAGGTGAAAAATATGCATTTTCCAGTTGGAATTATTTTTACAGGTCTATTCGTATATGTAGCTTACAGGCTTGGAAAAAGTGTGGGCAAAGAGGAAATAAAAGAAAAAAAAGAAATAAAAGAGACAAAATAGCTGTTAAAAAGAAGGGGGGTGGCTTGTTTTGATGACAAAGTCACAACGCTCTGACGCAATCTCATTTTCCCTGCGTATGGCAGGTGAAGGAGAAAACGTCAAGATCATGTCAATAAGAGGGGGAAAAGGTTTTCACGACAGGCTCAGTGGTATGGGGCTTAACGTGGGCGCTGAGGTTGAAATCGTGAAAAATCAGGATAACGGACCGGTGCTTGTCGCTCACAAAGGAACCCGTCTTTTTCTGGGGGGAGGAATGGCAGAAAAAATTTATGTGATGGTAGATGATAAAGGAGATTAGAATGGAAACAAGGTTAGGTGATTTGGATGTTGGAAACAGAGGTAAGGTTATCGGATTCGTGAAGGGAGTCACGGCGTATCGGGAAAAGCTGCTCGCTATGGGACTAACCAGGGGTACTGAGTTTGTCGTGGAGCGCGTGGCTCCTTTGGGCGATCCAGTAGAAATCCATGTGCGGGGTTTTGCCTTGAGTCTCAGGAAGGACGAAGCTTCGGCAATTATGATAGAGAGGGAGGGGTAGGCTATGTGTGATTTTATTATTGGCGTTGTAGGCAATCCCAATTGCGGCAAGACCAGCTTGTTCAACGCGCTGACCGGCGCCAGTCAGCGGGTCGGGAACTGGCCCGGTGTCACCGTGGACCGGAAAGTTGGTGTGTACAAGCATGAAGGCAAGGAGATTGAGGTAGTCGATCTTCCCGGCATCTACTCGCTTGCTGCGACCTCTGTGGATGAACAGGTGGCCAGAGATTACATCCTTTCCGGAGAGGCGGACCTCATCGTTAACATTGTAGATGCCTCCAACGTGGAACGGAACCTCTACCTTACGGTTCAGCTTCTTGAGATGAAGGTGCCGATGGTGGTGGCCCTCAACATGATGGACATTGCCAGGAGCCGCAAGATCGATATTGATGTTACTGAATTGTCCACGCGGTTGGGTTGCACAGTTCTTCCCATCGTTGCTACGAAACAGGAAGGTATTCAAGAACTCAAGTCTACGATCAATAAAGCCTGTGAGGAGAAACCTGTCTCAGATACCAGGGTGATGTATCCGGCTGAAATCAAGAAGGCCATTGATGAATTGGCCCCGGTCATCCGGAATACGGTTCACGGCAGGAAGATGAACGCACACTGGGCTGCGGTCAAGCTTCTTGAAGGCGACGAACTGATGTCCGGATTCGTGGGAGATGACACCTGCGAGATTGTTGCCTGTTGCCAAAAGGAGATTGAAAACAAGCTGGGTGATGAAGCCGATATTATCGTGGCTGATAGCCGGTATGGACTTATCACGTCGTTGACCATGAACACGGTAAAGAAGGATACCCAGGTACGGAGAACGGTATCGGACAGGATCGACCGGGTTGTGCTCAATCGTGCCATGGGGATACCCATCTTCTTGGCTGCCATGTACCTGATGTTTATGATCACCATTAACCTGGGAGGCGCGTTCATCGACTTTTTCGACATATTTGCCGGCACCATATTTGTAGACGGGTTTGGAACGATGCTTTCCGCCATTGGTATTCCGGACTGGCTGAATGCCATTATCGCCGGTGGCCTTGGAGGCGGCATCCAGACCATTGCCACATTTATCCCGCCTATCGGCTTCATGTTTCTTTTTCTTTCCTTTCTTGAGGACTCAGGCTATATGGCCCGTGCCGCATTTGTTATGGACAGGTTTATGAGGTTTATCGGATTGCCAGGCAAATCCTTTATCCCTATGCTTGTAGGCTTTGGTTGTAATGTTCCGGCCATCATGGCAACTCGAACTCTGGAGAACCAACGGGACCGCACGCTGACCATCATGATGAATCCCTTCATGTCCTGCGGGGCGCGTCTGCCGGTTTATGCGCTTTTTGCCGCCG
>JAIVXD010000056.1:0-9794 GCA_048636195.1 Anaerolineales bacterium | reverse complement strand
AGGAACGGGGGAAAAAGAATTTGGCCACAAAAGAAGACATCAGCAAGATTGAAAAAAGGTTGAAGCGTCTCGAAAATGAAGAAACGGCAGAACAATAGGTTTAGTGATTTAGGGGTCTTGCATCAACCATAACCCGTAAAACAGACGGCTTAAATCTAACCTTGAAAGGGTTTGAGACTTTAACCGTACTTTTTTTCACCGCAAAGACGCAGAGGACGCAAAGGTACAATTTTTTGCTTTCCGCTGAGCCCCGCTAATACTAACGGGATAAAAGGGCGGAAAGCAAAAACAAATAGCCTCCGGGGTACAAGGTCTCCCACGTGCCGTTGTGCAATTGGCAGCATGGGCATACTGTTTTTTCGTCCCGCCAGAGGGACTGAGCGCTTTTCCATTGCCGTTTATCAATCCCGACCAGTATGGCGGGGCCTCTCAACGGCAATGGAAAAAATTCCTCTTTGCGATCTTAGCGTCTCAAGCAAAGCCCCGCAAAGGCGGGACAGGCGCGCGGTGATGTCTTACTCACTCGCATAACTGCATAGCACAGCTTCGAGCACACCGTTACTTAACTCAGTCCCGAAAGTTCTTCGATTTGCTTCATCATATGATCAAGAAGTTCACCGGGCGATGTTCCTGGCTCAGCGTAAAAAGGTTTGCCGTAATTGACCTGAACCAGAGTTCGAAATCCCTTTCGAGAATAGCGGACGCCAACAGGGATAAATGGGGGTGTCACACGAGACAGGATAAGCCTTATCATCCCCACATGACCGGGACCCATTTTGTTACTGTAATACGTGCCTTCAGGAAAAACTACGGCCCCCTCCCCTTCCCTTAAGAGTGAAATGAAGGACTTAAGGGAGTGTCTGCTCTCCAGAGGGCGCTGCCGGTTTAACGGAATACCCCCAAGCGACCGCAAAAACCAGTTGCTCAGGGGATTAGTAAATAGCTCACTTTTTGCAATATAGTGGAGGGGTCTGGGCGTGGCAAGGGCCAGAAGAGGAATATCCTCCCAGCGCTGGTGCTTTGGGAGGAGGATAAAGGCGCTCTTTTGAGGCAGGTTTTTAACTCCACCTGTTTTTAGACGAAAAAATGGGCTCAGCAGCACTCTGCCCACAGTTTTGGTAATCCAGAAAACCCACCCTCTTCTTCCCATAAGCGCTAACGTAATATTTCACCTTTATTCCACTGTCACACTCTTTGCCAGGTTTCTTGGTTTATCAATGTCCCTGTTTAGCAAACTGGCGCAATAATAGGATAGAAGTTGGCAGGGTACCACCGCCAGGATCGGGTTCAGAAAATCAAGGGTCTTCGGTATTTCAATCACCTCATCCACTATCTCTCTTAGATCATCATCTCCCTTTGTGGCAATGGCAATTACCGGTCCCTTGCGACTCTTGATCTCCTGGATATTGCTGAACATCTTTTCATACATGTCATCTTTCGGTATGATAGCAACGGTTGGCATCTCCGGATTGATCAGAGCAATCGGACCGTGCTTCATCTCCCCGGCGGGATACCCTTCCGCGTGAATATAGGAAATTTCCTTAAGCTTGAGAGCCCCTTCCATGGCAATCGGATAATTGTATTTCCTGCCCAGGAAAAGCCAGTTGCTGCACTTATGGTATTTTTCAGCAATGGCCTCAATATGATGGGCCTGGGAGAGAACATCTTTCATCAGCTCCGGGAGGGCCTGAATTGCCCGTATGGCCCCTACACCTTCAGTGAGAGATAGGTTATGGTGCCGACCTAACAAAAGGGCCAATAAAGTCAGTATGGTCAATTGTGAAGTAAAAATCTTTGTTGAAGCCACGCCGATCTCCGGTCCTGCATGGTTATAGACCCCTGCCTCTGTTTCCCTGGAAATGGAGCTCCCCACCACGTTAACAATCCCCAAAAGACTCGCCCCCTTCCGCTTGGCCTCCCTTATGGCGGCAAGGGTGTCGGCTGTCTCCCCCGATTGGCTCAGGGCAATAATAAAGGTATTTTCAGGAAAATTCAGCTTCCGGTAGCGAAACTCAGAGGCAAGCTCAACCTCCACGTCAATCTCGGTCAGCCTCTCAAAGACATACCGTCCCACGGCCCCCGCATAATAAGATGTACCACAGGCCACAATAACCAGATGACGGCACTCCTTGAGTCTCTCCCATACGGGCATGATTCCTCCAAGTTTAGGAACACCTTCACCCGGTTCGAGCCTGCCCCTGAATGCATTTTTTATGGTCTCTGGTTGTTCATAGATCTCCTTGAGCATAAAATGTGGAAAGCCATTAAGTTCCGCATCTTCTGCCCGCCATTCAACAGTTTCTGTGCTTCTCTCGATGGGTTTCGCCTGGGCCGTAGAGATGGAAAAGCCCTCGGTCGTCAAGGTTGCCAGCTCATTCTCTTCCAGGTGAACAACTTTGTTTGTATGTCGCACCATGGCCGATACATCAGAGGCAGCAAAATGGCCGTCCTCGCCCACGCCGATAATTAAAGGGCTCCCTCTTCTTGCAACTACAATTTCACCAGGTGCATTCCTGTGAATGACTGCCAAACCAAATGTTCCTTCCACCTGAGACATGGTTTTTCTCACTGCCTCATTGAGACTGCCGTTGAAATTCAGGCCGATCAAATGCGCCAGGACTTCTGTGTCAGTTTCTGACCTGAATGTAATCCCCTGCTTTTCCAGTTTTTTCTTAAGGACAAGAAAATTTTCAATAATACCATTGTGTATCACGAATACGTTCTCATCCTGGTCCCGATGTGGATGTGAATTTGCCTCGTTGGGTTCCCCATGCGTGGCCCATCGGGTGTGCGCGATACCAACGGTTCCGTTGATGTCCACGCCATTCAGCTTTCTCTCCAACTCTACAATCTTCCCCACTGCACGGTAACATGCGATACCATTTTCCTGCTGTATTGCAAGGCCGGCAGAGTCATACCCGCGGTATTCAAGTTGTTTCAACCCCTCTAAAAGAATCGGGCCGGCCTGCTTCTGGCCCACATAACATATTATGCCACACATGAATTTATCTCCTTAAATATAGATGTTTCTGAAATCCTTCGTAAATTCTCAAAAAGTCCGGGCTGTATTAGAAAAATCCCCCTTTGCAAAAGGGGGAAGCAATCGGAATGCCCGGCTTATTGATATGTTTCTGAAATCCTTCAACTTACACAGTGCTTATGTTGGCCATCATTATACACCATCATTGTGGAATGATGGAACACTTGAATGGGTTTTAAGAAAATGGGAGGCTGGTTCATTGGCAAAATTCAGCTTTTTTTAGGTGTAAGGTAGTATTTGATAATATATCGGCCAAGCTCGCTTGATCTTAAGCCCAATTTTTCTCCGTGAACCGCCAGGACGGCGATACTTATAGCCTTAGTGCCATTCTGGGGCAGAACATAACCCGTGAGCCAGTCATACTTGAATTGATCTTTCTTATCATTAATAGTACCTGTCTTTGCCCCGAAATCAACACCTTTGAAGGCCTTTTTGCGCCGCAGCGGTCTAAAAGACTTCCTGCACGTCCCGGAAATCACTGTATCCCTCATCAGGACCTGCAGGTCTTCCGCCGTTTTCCAGCTTATGGGAGAAGTAAGCTGGGCCGTCTTTCTATGGTAGAGAATCTCACCGGATTCACTTGAAATATTTTCAACAAGCCACGGTGCCATCAGGATGCCATTATTGGCCACGACCGATGCTAAAAGAGCTGCGTGCAGGGGTGAGATCAAGGTCTCTCTGTTGAAACCCGATGCAATTTCAGCCAGTCCGTAGTCATCATCCGGTATTTGAATGGTGCTCATTCCCACAGGAAAATCAAAAGGGATTACTCTATTAAATAAAAACCTACTGGCATACTCGGACATCAAATCGTGACCCAGATCAAATATACCCAATTTCCCAAAAACAGAATTTACGGATGAACCAAATGCCTTTTTAAAGCTTATTTTATTCGTGTACTTGTTTCTGGTTTGTTTCAACTGCTGTTTATAAAGAGTGTGTCTGCGTCCCTGAAAAAATACAGTTTGATCCGGGGTATATCCTGCTGATTCCAGAGCAGCTGCCGCTGACACAATCTTGAAAATACTTGCAGCAGGGAAGTCCGCTTTTATGCAGAGGTTTTGGCCGTTTCCCTCCTTGTCATAGTTTACCATGGCAAGGATCCGACCGTCGTCCGGCCTTTGAACCACAACAGCGGCCTGTATGGTCTTGGAACGTCGAAGCAGGCGAAGGATGTAATCTTGAAGGGCCAGGTCAATAGATGATGTTATGTCAAAATGTTCACCACCCTTTTCCACCACAAAATGATCCGTAAATTGAGCTGAACCCAGGTCCAGCTCCTTCAGTAAAATCGCGGGATCCTTTTTTGGCGGTTTTTTCAGAGCAATGTTGGATTGTTTCTTAGTATCCGGTGGATTGATGCTGGCCTGGCTCAAATGCCCTATAACCCAGGAACCGAGGCAAAACACAAAGACCAGGACCAGAAAAGAGCCCACTGAATAAAGGACTAATGCAGGGAGATTTTTTTGAAGGTATTTTCTCCGGGCATCGCGTTTAAGACGCTTCTGATAGTCCCGCCAGCCCGAAGGATCATGATGGTTAATTATCATTTTGTTAATAGAATCGCTCCGTAATTTTATAAATGTATGGAATCTACCCCGCCCATATAAGCTCTTAGCGCGTCGGGGATAGTCACGCTGCCGTCTGCCTGCTGATAGTTTTCAATGATGGCCACAAGGGTCCTTCCCACGGCAAGGCCGGAACCATTTAAAGTGTGGACCAGCTCAGTCCCGCTGCCCCCCTTCCTCTTGAACCGTATCCCTGCCCGTCTGGCCTGAAAGTCGACAAAGTTACTGCAAGATGAGATCTCCCTGTAAAGATTTTGACCCGGAAGCCATACCTCCAGGTCATATGTCTTTGCCGCCGAAAAGCCAAGGTCGCCAGTGCAGAGGGAAATCACACGGTAGGGAAGTTCAAGGCGTTTCAATATCTCTTCAGCATTCAAGGTCAGTTTTTCCAGTTCATCATATGACTCTTCAGGCCTTGTGAACTTAACCAGTTCCACCTTGTTGAACTGATGCTGTCGAATGAGACCACGGGTATCTTTGCCATAGGAGCCGGCCTCTGAACGAAAACATGGCGTATAGGCAACATAGTAAATCGGCAATTGTTCTTCAGAAAGGGTCTCTTCACGGTGAATGTTGGTAACAGGGACCTCAGCCGTGGGGATCAGGTAATAGTCCCAGCCCTCGATTTTAAAAAGGTCTTCTTTGAATTTGGGGAGCTGTCCCGTGCCTGTCATGGAGGCGGAATTCACCATAAAGGGAGGGAGGACTTCTATGTATCCGTGCTCTTCTGTGTGTATATCCAGCATGAAGTTGATAAGGGTCCTTTCCAGTTTGGCTCCAAGCCCCCGGTAGAGTGCAAACCTGGCACCGGCGATTTTAGCGGCACTGGCAAAATCCAGAATTCCCAGGCGTTCGCCGATTTCCCAATGATTGAGAGGTTCAAAATCCATTTCCCGGATCTTTCCCCACTCGCGGATTACCGGATTATCCTTTTCATCTTTTCCAATGGCAACCGATTCGTGGGGTATGTTCGGTATGACCATGAGCAGTTCGTTCAATTTATCAACGAATCCGGAAAGGTCCTTTTCTTTATCCTTGATATCCGAAGAAACCTGTTTCATCTCTTTGATGACCGCAGAGGCATCGTCACCTCTCTTTTTCATGGCAGCGATCTCTTCGCTTACCTGGTTACGCCGGTGCCGCATTTTCTCAAGCACTGTCAGCCTGTTTCTTCGTTCCTCATCCAACCTCTCGAATTGAGACAGATCAAGGTCAGATTCCCTGTTTTTTACCATCTCCTTAATGGTGTTTAGATTTGTTCTTGCAAATTTGAGATCCAGCATTAAATTCTCCTGGTAGCGTTTGTATCAAATTAATGTATTGTAGCATTTTGTACTGTATATTGACAAGATTTATTTTAATATGTCAATATATTGTGTCTTTCTGAAATGAAATGATATAAGTTTGCAGCTTACCTTGAATCATGTTATGCACACTTTCTGTAAAGCTGCAAATTGTACGATCAATATATATAAACAATAATGTCTAATTCTAAATTAAAAACAAAGCCAAACGCCGTCTGGCGTTTCTTCAGCTCGGTCAAGCTTGCCATCGTGCTCCTGATCATCCTGGCAATCACATCTATTCTGGGCACAGTCATTCCACAAATGCCCCAGCGGGAAAGCTTGGAGTTTGCGAGGGGTTTGAGCCCTGGCATGTTTAAATTGTTTAGTTTTATAAATCTCTTCGATATGTACCATTCCCTCTGGTTCAGGTTGCTCATCGGTTGCCTCGCTCTGAACCTCATCATCTGTTCTATGGATCGATTCCCGGCCACATTGAAACAATTTCGTTTCCGGCCAGGCGCGGACAGGAGCAAGCCATTTCAAGACCTCCCTTTGAACCAGACGTTTCTTGCTGACGGGAATGTGGAAGACACAGCAAACCAGGTAGCGCGGTTTATAAAAGGTCGTTACAAAAAAATTCAAAGGAAACATGCAGGAGATAGATATTACTTTTCAGGTGAAAAAGGAAAGTATTCTCGCTTTGGCGTCTACCTCGTCCACTTGAGCGTCCTCACTATCCTGATTGGCGGCCTGATGGGGTCTTTTTTCGGGTTTGACGGCTATATCAATATTGTCGAGGGAGAACAGATAGATGCAATCGAGTTAAGGAAACAGACGACACCATTGAAACTTGGTTTTGAGGTGCGTTGTGACAAATTTACCGTGGATTTCTATGAAAACGGTGCTCCCAGGGAATACCGATCTGAGCTTAGCTTTTTTGTAAATGGAAAAGAGATGAAGAAGGGAAACTTGCTGGTCAACCATCCAATTGAATTCAGGGGCATAACTTTTTATCAATCGAGCTACGGCAAAATCCCGGGGAATAAAGTTCGCCTTAAGATAGTCTGGCATGCGAGCGAGCATGAATTTATAGACATGGAGGCCGAACAGGGGACCTCCTTTCCTTTGCCCGGCAATGAAGGCCAGTTTCAGGTGCTCAAGGTGGATGCGAACCTCAGAGGAATGATGGGCCCGGCTGCCCTGATCTCTATCCAGCCTGAACAGGGAGAGGAGACTCGCTTCTGGGTATTTCAGAACTGGGAAACGCTGCAAAACCGATTTCCAAAACAAATGCTCCAGTCTCCAATGCTAAATCCTTCTGCCTTCAAGCCTTATACTTTTTATTTGGAAGGCCTGGAAAGCAAATTCTACACAGGGCTACAGGTAAACAGGGACCCCGGGGTATCTATTGTTTGGATCGGCTGTTTCCTCATGATTGGCGGGTTTTTTGTCACCTTTTTCATGTCTCATAGACGGATCTGGGTCCGGGTATCCAGTGCAAAGCAGGGCAGCACTATCAGCATTGCGGGAACCTCCAACAAGAACCCGGTGGGTCTTCAAAGGGAACTGGCACACCTTGCAGTAAATCTCAATGGTTACTTGAATAAAAGGAAGTAACTCATTATGATTAATACGATTATCCTTAGCTATATCACCTTTGTGTATTTTGGCGCCTTTATGCTCTACCTCCTTATGATGGTCATGGGAAGGGCCACTTTCGGAAGGCTTGCATCACTTGTAACTGTGGTGGGACTGGGAGCCCAGTCCCTGGCAATTATCCTCAGGTGGGTGGAATCCTACCAGTTGGGAATCGGTCACGCGCCTTTTTCAAACCTCTATGAATCGCTCATTTTCTTTTCATGGACCATCACCCTTCTATATCTCATTGTGGAATGGCGTACAAAAAACAGAACCCTCGGGGCTTTTGTCATGCCGCTTTCATTCCTGGCAATGGCTTATGCCTCTTTCTCTCCCGACATCGCGAGCCGCATCCAGCCCTTGATCCCTGCCCTGAAGAGCAACTGGTTGATAACCCATGTCATCACCTGTTTCTTTGCATACGCTGCATTTGGGATCTCTTTTGGGCTGAGTTTAATGTACTTTTTAAAGCGTTTGGACAATGACAAAAAAAACAGCACCTTCCTGAAACTCATCCCACGGAAGGGAATCCTTGATGATCTCAATTATCAGATGGTTGCCATAGGGTTCCTTATGTTGACCCTTGGCATAATCACAGGGTCTGTCTGGGCTTACTCGGCCTGGGGAAGATACTGGGGCTGGGACCCTAAAGAGACCTGGTCTCTGATCACCTGGTTCATCTATGCTGCCGTGCTGCATTCACGCATGGTTAGGGGCTGGACCGGGAAAAAAATTGCAATCATGTCTATCATCGGTTTTGTTTGCGTCTTAATCACATATTTTGGAGTCAACTACCTGGCTGGCCTCCATAGTTATGCAACCTCATAAGAACCCTGTAACAAACATAATCACATCATCCATACCCACGTTCGTCGCCTTTATACACGAAAGGCTTAAAGATGCCGGTCATCAGGCCTTTATTGTGGGCGGTGCGGTAAGAAATATCTTCCTCCAACTGCCCATAGTCGACTGGGACATTGCAACCTCTGCACAACCCAAAGAAATAAAGACAATATTTCATGACATAAGATTCTTCGCCCTCAAGCATGACACTGTGACTCTCGTGAGTTCAGGTCGGAATTTCGAGGTGACTACTTTCAGGGGCCAGGACGGCTGTATTGAGGATGATTTGGCTCACCGTGATTTTACAATTAATGCCATGGCCTTTGATTCGGAGAGAAGCGAGATCCTTGATCCGTTTGCGGGTCGGATAGATATCCGGGAAAAACTTATCAGGGCAGTCGGGGACCCGCAAATACGGTTTCAGGAGGACCCTCTTCGTCTTTTGCGGGCAGTGCGGCTTGCAACTGAGTTAGGGTTTCTAATAGAGGCAGAGACGCTGGAAACCCTTACCTGTTTGGCTCCCTTATTACATAAAGTGGCACCGGAGCGGATCAGGGAAGAGCTAATAAAGGTTTTGATGAGTCCCAAACCATCCATGGGTTTCAACCTGATGCGCGGAACCGGACTTCTCAAACAATTTCTTCCGGAACTCCTTGAAGGGTATCGAAAGAGACAAAATGCCCGACACCGGTACACTGTCTATAAGCATATCATGGAAACCATTGATCGGGCGGAACCAGTACAGCTTTTAAGACTAACAGCACTCTTTCACGATATAGCCAAACCTCGTGTAAGAGAAAAAATTGACGGGAAATGGCGGTTTTTTGGCCATGAAGCTGCAAGCGCCGATCTGGCAGCGGAAATCCTTGACAGACTCAGGTTCACTCGCCTTATGATCGGCAAAGTGACAAATCTCATACGGCACCACATGATCGACTATCATTCCCAATGGAGTGCCGCGGCAGTAAGGCGCTTGATCCGCCGTGTTGGCCCTGAGAACATCATGGACCTAATGCAATTCCGCCGGGCAGATATCTTCGCACACGGTCTGGATAATCAGGAAGCAATTCTACTAAACGAGCTTGAAGGAAGAATAAAGGACCAGATAAAAAGCTCAGTGCCAACCAAGACACAAGACCTTGCCATTGGTGGCCTTACGGTGATGGAAACTCTCGGGCTCTCAGCAGGACCAGAGGTGGGAAGGGTTTTGAGGGAACTAATGGAAAAAGTCATTGATAATCCTGAACTGAACACCAAAAGCCGTCTCATTGCAATATTGGAACAGAAAAAGTCAGATGATTCATTATGAAATGTTCCCCTGTCTATTCCTGTTCCCTTATATGCTTGACCATTTAGAGCGCTTTCTCTATACTCGGCGGACAAAAATTTCGATAATGCTCAGTTGCATCTTTTTATCAA
>JAIVXD010000055.1:0-9941 GCA_048636195.1 Anaerolineales bacterium | reverse complement strand
TCCATGGTGATTTTAGGCTGACGAGAAAAAGCCAGAAGGTTTTTTACGATTTCTCCGCACCTGGCTGTCTCTGATTCCATGATTGTTAAATATCGAGCAATGTCTTCAAGTCTTTCCTGCGTGAACCGACCCCGGCTCATGAGTTTCATCATTAACCTGGTATAGGTGAGAACCGCAGCAAGCGGATTATTGATTTCATGGGCAACAGTAGCGGCCAATTTGCCCAGTGAAGCCAGCTTTTCAGTCCGAATGACCTGCTCTTGGGCCTCCTTGAGTTCCTGGTAGGCTCTCTTAAGATTTTCATACAGATTTGCATTATCTACGGCCACTCCTATCTGATTGCCGATAGCCGTCAAAAAATCCACATAATTGGCTGAAAACTTGAAACCTGAATAACTGGACACCACCATTACCCCTAGCGGTTGCCCTTTGGAGACAAGTGGTATGTAAGCAGTGGAGTGAAGACCTTCCTTTACCAATAAATCCGCGTAAGGATCTTCGGATGCCTCTATATTGTCAACAACCCTGGTTTCACACGCAAGAACGGCCTGGCCCAGGAATCCCGCCCCCACTTCACGGTGTCTTATATGGCTCTTTGAAATGAATTCAGATGAAAGCCCCTTATGGGCTGCCAGATTGAGAACGTTTCGCTTCCCGTCAAGAAGATAGATTCTGACGCTGTCTGACTCGAGGAGTTCTCGGATCTTATCAATGGTGCTGTTAAGCACTTCATTTAGATCCAGACTGTTACTTATGGTCATGGAGATGGCATTCAGGATGGCAAGCCTGGTGTTTCGCATCTCTACCTGCTGCTGTGCCTTCTTTCTTTTTGTGATGTCCCTTATGATGATCACATCGCCGATAATCCGTCCGATTAAATCCAAAATCACATTCGATGTGATCAGTGCATCAAATGACCTGCTTTTCCCCCCCACAAGGCGTACTTCAAACTCTGTGACTACGCCCTCTCCAAAAGCCTGCTTCTGAAATTGGTAGAACTCTTCAGGATCTTTAAAGAGTTCCTTTACCGATGTCAGACCCAATAGATCCTCTTTGTTTCTATATCCCAGTATCTCAACCCCTGCCCGGTTGATCTCCATGATCTTGCCATTGGAATCAGTAAGTATGAGCGCGTCCCGGGAACGCTCAAATATAGTTCGATATTTCTCTTCGGATTTTTGCAGATGGTTTAGACGCGCATCTATTATTTTCTCCAGGTTTCCTTTTACGCTTTTTAGTTCTTGTTGAAGACGTTTCTTTTCTGTGATGTCAGTGGCCGCTTCCAGGACATAGACAATCTTCCCTTGATCATCTTTTACCGGCGTTGATTTAATGAGCATTTGTGCAATTCTGCCATCCTTCAGCACAATTGCCTCTTCATTCTGGTGAACCCGGCCATCTCGAAAAGATTTTTCCACCAAACAATCATCACATTTATCATCTCTGTTTTTCCAGGCCTTGTAGCAAAAGCCTTCAGAATGTCCGCCCAGTTTATTGATGAAAAGGTCGTTGGCCATAATGATCTGATAGTTTCTGTTGACGGCGATCACATAATCGGTAACACTCTGGAGGAGAGCTTGATATTCTTTCTGTTCCTCACTGAGGTTTTTTCTTTTCATAACCTTATGTCCTCTCTGCATCTTTGACTTACCCGAACTTACGTGATGCTGGACTAAAAAGGAATAAGTTTTACACTTTTATCCAGTTTAGATAGCTCTATTACATCACAAAAAAAATTAGCGATCAAGTATCTTAAAATTGCCCATAACCGCCGCACAATCAGTTCAAATATTATAAGATTAATGATATTATACTTAAATTGTGACAATGACCAAGACTATAGTATTTGCAGACACCACTCTGCCCTTCCTCGACGTTACCCTGAGGATTAGAGATGGTTGGAAATCGTTCTTGACAAAAAACCATCTTCCTCTGTATAAGTTTGACCAGTTCTTTTATATGCAATTTTTCTCATTAAAGAAGAGTGGAAACGATTAGGTTTCATTGATAAGGGGTCAATAATGAAAGTTGATGCAGCTCAAAACGTCCAGGGCGCTGTGATGGTTGTGGGCGGTGGCATCGCCGGCATGCAGGCGGCCTTAGATTTGGCAGATTCCGGCTTTTATGTTCATATCGTGGAAAAATCTCCGGCCATTGGTGGTGTCATGTCCCAACTGGACAAGACTTTTCCAACCAATGACTGTGCCATGTGAATTGTCTCGCCCAAACTGGTCGAGGTCGGCCGGCACATCAATATCGAACTCCATACATGTTCAGTTGTTGAAAAAATCGACGGTGAGCAAGGAAATTTCCGGGTCACGTTCAACAAGACCCCAAGATACATAGATCCTGATATATGCACAGCCTGTGGCGATTGTGTGGAGGTATGCCCAGTCGCATTGCCGAGTGAATACGATCAGGGCTTGAATGATAGGAAGGCCGCTTACAAACCTTACGCCCAGGCTATTCCAGGCAGCTTTGCCATAGGGAAACTCGACACAGCACCATGCACTATGGCCTGCCCGGCTAATCTGAATGTGCAGGGTTATGTGCAGATGGTAAAGGAAGGCAAGTACAGGGAAGCTATCGAAATCATCATGCGGGATCTCCCCTTTCCTGGCGTACTCGGTCGTGTCTGTCCCCGTCCCTGCGAAAAAAGCTGCCGCCGTCTCGAAGTAGATGAGGCGATTTCGATCCGAGAGCTTAAAAAGGTCGCTGCTGACCATGTGAAACTTGGTGAAATCCCTGTCCCGGAAATAACATCCAGGGATGAAATGGTGGCCATCATAGGATCAGGCCCTGCTGGTCTCACTGCTGCCTATTTTCTTGCTCTTGAAGGGTATCAGGTGAGTGTTTATGAGGCTATGCCCGAGACCGGCGGTATGATGCGATATGGCATCCCTGAGCACCGCCTTCCGGGGTCAGTCCTGGACGAAGAGATAGAAAACCTCAAACGCTACGGCATAGAAATTCATACAAATACGGCCATTGGCAAGGATCTCACAATTGAAGAGCTCCAGAAACATGGCGCCAAGGCGATTTTCTTGGCCGCCGGGGCCTGGAAGGGCCTGAAGCTTGGATTACCAGGCGAAGAGCACACCGAAGGCTTCTCCCATGTAGTTACTTTTATGAGAGAAGTTCAACTGGGGCGCCGGAAGAAACTTGAAGGTAAGGTTGTTGTTTTCGGAGTAGGCCATTCCGGTATGGATGCCACCCAGGTGGCTTTTCGATTGGGCGCTGAAAGCGTCAATATGATAGATCCTTTTTCTCTGGCAGAAATGCCGGCTGATTCTAAAGAAAAAAAGGAAGTTGAAAGCGAAGGAGCAAAGATCCATTTTCACGTAGCCCCCCAAAGAATTGTCATTGAAAACGGCAAGGTGGTTGGCGTCGAGTGTTCCCGCACGCGCCTGACCGAACCCGATACCACAGGCAGGCGAAAATTTATTCCTATTGAAGGTTCAGAGTTTTTCATTGAGGCAGATCATGTTATCTCTTCCGTAGGACAGGAACCGGATCTTGATTTCTTAGGGGAAGATTTTTCAGGTCTGGAAGTTTCCAAGTGGAACTTCCTTGTGGTCAATCCCGAGACATTACAGACCAATAAGCCGGGAATCTTTGCCGGCGGCGATGTGATTACGGGTTCAGCAACTGTTATTGAGGCGGTTGAGGCCGGCAAAAGGGCAGCCAAATACATGGCCAAATACTTGCGAGGTGAAGAACTGCCCACCGAATGGCAAGAAGAGCCGCCAGTAGGGACAAACTGGGTAGAAATTCCGGATGATACTCCTGTAAAGAAGAGACTGGAGGTTCCAATCCTGCCTGTTGAGAAAAGGCATTCAGGGTTTGAAGAGATTGCTCTCCCTGTTGATGAGGAGTTGGCCAAGAAAGAAGCAGGCCGTTGCCTCAACTGCGGGGGATGTTGTGAATGCTACGAGTGCGTGAAAGCCTGTCAGGCTCATGCCGTTACGATTGAGACCCACGCTGAGCAGGAAAAAACTTTATCAATTGACGTGGGTTCTGTGATACTGGCTCCCGGTTTTAAGCCCTTTGATCCCAGCCGATATGACACATATCAATATTCTGCATACCCGAATGTGGTGACTAGCATAGAGTTCGAGCGCATCCTTAGCGCCACAGGACCATTTCAGGGCCATTTATTGAGGCCTTCAGATAGAAAAGAACCGCAAAAGATTGCCTTCATCCAGTGCGTTGGCTCCAGGGATATCAACCAGTGTGACCACTCCTATTGCTCCTCTGTCTGTTGCATGTATGCAGTTAAGGAGGCCGTGATCGCAAAAGAGCATGCAGGACATAACCTGGACGCAGCCATATTCTTTATGGATATGAGGACCTATGGCAAGGATTTCGAGAAATATTATGAGCGGGCCAGGGATGAACAAGGGGTCAGGTTTGTCCGCACCAGGATTCATTCCATTGAAGAGGACCCAAAAGCCCATGATCTGGTGCTTAAATATGTTAGTGAAAATGGGGACATTCAAGTAGAAACATTTAACATGGTCGTGTTGTCAGTAGGCATGGAAACGCCTGAAGCCCTAATTAATACTGCCGATCAACTGGAAATCAAATTAGATGAGGACAACTTTGTTCAAACCGGGGTCTTTAACCCTGTCGAAACCTCCCGCAATGGCATCTATGTGTGTGGAGGCTTTCAGGAACCGAAAGATATCCCCTATTCGGTCATGGAGGCCAGTGCGGCGGCCTGCGAAGCAATGGCAGACCTTTCTGACGTTCGGGGCTCACTTGTCAAGGAAAAGACCTACCCGCAAGAAAAGGACGTCTCTTCTGAAGAACCTCGAATCGGCGTTTTTGTTTGTAACTGCGGCACTAATATCGGAGGGATAGTGGACGTTCCGAAAGTTGGTGAATACGCACGCACACTCCCTGGTGTTATCTATGTAGAGGAGAATCTCTTTACCTGTTCCCAGGATACCCAGGATAAGATGAAAGAGGCAATTGAACGGGAGAATTTGAATCGGGTCGTTGTCGCGGCCTGCACTCCCAGAACGCATGAGCCATTGTTTCAGGAGACACTAAGAGATGCGGGTCTGAATAAATACTTATTTGAAATGGCTAACATTCGAAATCAGTGTTCCTGGGTCCATAGCAAAGAAAAAAAGGAGGCAACCCAAAAGGCGCAGGACCTGGTGCGCATGGCCGTTGCCAGAGCTCAACTCATAAGGCCGTTACCCCAACCAACCATATCAGTGAACAATAAAGCCCTTGTGATCGGCGGCGGTATCACCGGGATGACGGCGGCCCTCGGTCTTGCTGATCAGGGTTTTCACACCTATCTGGTGGAGCAATCCCATGAACTGGGCGGCAATGCCTTGAATCTGCTTGACACCTGGAGGGGAGATGAAATTTCCAGCCATATAAAAGAGATGATTAAAAAGGTGAAAGACCATGCCATGATCGATATCTATACTGAATCCACCGTCAAAGAGGCCGAGGGATTCGTGGGTAATTTTGAAACTACTATTTCACAAAACGGCACCGATGTATCCGTGAAACACGGAGCAGTGGTGATAGCCGTTGGCGCTGAAGAGCATAGGCCCACGGAATACCTGTATGGTGAAGATGACAGGGTAATGACTCACCTGGAACTGGATACCGCCGTCAGGAACGGAGACAAGATAGTCTCTGGGGCAAAGTCCGCTGTCTTTATCCAGTGCGTTGGGTCAAGAGAACCGGAAAGGCCATATTGCTCAAAGGTCTGTTGCACCCATTCAGTCAAATCGGCCTTAAAGCTTAAAGAAATGAATCCGGAAATGGCTATATATATCCTTTATAGGGATATTCGTACTTATGGCCAACGAGAAGCGCTTTACGCTGAAGCTAGAAGACAGGGCGTTATTTTTATCAGGTATGACCTTGAACAAAAACCGCAGGTTGATAAAAGTGACGAAGGAATTGCAGTTATAGTCAAGGATAATATTCTGGGCAGGGATATCGCTATTAAACCTGATATCGTGGTATTGGCTTCCGCAATTGTGCCGCGTAACAATGAACCCCTGGCACAGGTGTATAAGCTGCCCTTGAATGAAGATGGTTTTTTCATGGAGGCCCATGCGAAACTCAGACCTGTTGAATTCGCCACAGAAGGAACCTTCCTTGCCGGTATGGCCCATTTTCCAAAGCCAATTGAAGAAAGCATCGCGCAGGCAAAAGCAGCGGCTTCCAGGGCATCCGTTGTGCTCTCCAAGGAAAACCTCATGGTTGAGGGTGTTGTTTCCCATGTAAATGAAATTATGTGCCGGGGCTGCGGCATATGCGAAGAGGCCTGCCCATACGGGGCCATTGCTCTTGTGGAACGTGAGGATAACAAGACAGTAGCCAATGTTCAAGCAGCCCTCTGTAAGGGATGTGGGTCCTGCGCTGTGGCCTGCCCGACGGGAGCGGCATCCATTTTCCATTACGACGACCAAGAGGTGTTGAGCATAGTGGCAGCGGCATTGAATTGAAGAAGTAAGTGCCTAAAGTGAACTAAAGTGCCTAAAATGAGCTAAAGTTATTGATACCATTGTCTTAGGCTTTAGGCGCCGGAAGTTTTGAAAACTGGGGCTTGTTAGATTCAGCGGGTATTCAAAGAAAAATTGGAGAAATAAATCAGGCCTTTTATCATTTCAAACTTTAGGCATTTTAGCTTACTTTAAGGAGTACTCTATGTCTGATAAATTTAGTCCAAAGATAGTGGTTTTTGCCTGTAACTGGTGCGCGTATTCTGCTGCTGATCTGGCAGGCGTTAGCCGTTTTCAATATCCGCCGAATATGCGTATTATCCGGGTGATGTGTTCTGGTCGGGTTAACTCCAATTTCATTCTCAAAGCATTTCAAATGGGTGCTGACGGTGTGCTGGTGGCCGGGTGACACATAGGCGACTGCCATTACCTGGATGGTAATGTAAAGGCCGAAAAGATGTTTAAATTGACCCGGGAACTGATCAGGATACTTGGCATTGACCTTACGCGACTTCGTCTTGAATGGGTCTCCTCGGCAGAAGGCACACTGTTTGCTGAGATTGCAAGAGAATTTACTGAGCAGATTAAGTCCCTCGGGCCATCTGCCTTGAAACAAGCGGCCTGAATGGCGGTCGCAGATAAGAGATTCGGAAGAAAATAGTTACCCGAAAAACTTTTTGACTGGATTGATAGGATAAAAACTATCATGTTAATCCATGCCTGTCGTAGTGAAACGAAGATCCCGCTATCGGGGCCCCGCGGTACGCGGGGTTAATCCTGTCTGAGACATTTTATGAGGCGTTGGCATGACTGCTATAGCTGAATTGATTGATATCACACAGACCTATTACTGCCTTGACTGCGGCGTATGTACAGGGAGTTGCCCTGTTGCCAGGGTGTTCCCTGATTTTTCGCCCAGGCAGATTATTGAGCGCTCTCTCTATGAACTGGAGGAGCCTTCTGACAGCACTATATGGAGTTGTCTAACGTGTGCACAATGCAGTGTCCGGTGCCCTGCCAACATTGATTTCCCTGAATTCGTGCGTCTTTTGCGTGATGAGGCTCATGCACAGGGCTTTGATGGCGTCCCTTCACATAATGGTATGCTTCAGACAATTACGGCAATCCAGACTGGTGATGTCAAACAAAACCGTACCTTCTGGATTGAGGACGGGAAAACAACGGATAGGGGCGAAGTCTTCTATTTTGTGGGGTGCAGGCCTTATTTTGATGTCGTTTTCAGGTATATTGATGCCGGTTCAATTAAAGGGGCACAGAATGTACTTAAGATCCTGAATGCCTGTGGGGTGGAGCCGGTGGTCAGCAATGATGAGAGGTGTTGCGGACATGACGCACTCTGGAACGGCGATGAGGAGAAGTTCAAACGGTTGGCCCAATTAAACCTGGATTTGATCCACTCATCAGGGGCCAAGCACGTTGTTTTCAGCTGCCCCGAGGGTTATTACACATTTAAGAATACCTACCCCAAGTATTTCGGGGAACTGGATTTTGAGCCGGTATATATCCTTGATTTTTTGAAAGATAAAATTGAAGGTGGTTCCATCAAATTTGAAGAATCTCACGATGTGGTGACCTATCATGACCCGTGTAGATTGGGCCGACTGGCGGGTATCTATGATGCCCCTCGCAAGCTTATCGAAGTTATTCCCGGGATTAAACTGGTTGAAATGCCCCGTTCACGGGAAAACAGTGTCTGCTGCGGCACCACGGGATGGATGAACTGCTCCAGTTGTTCCAAGGAGATCCAGATGCAGCGGCTCAGCGAGGCCGAAAATACCGGCGCAGGGACTCTGGTGACGGCCTGTCCCAAGTGCCAGATCCATTTCCGGTGTGCCAAAGAGGCCTTTGATGTGAAAATAGAGATCACGGATCTTTACGACCTGTTGGCCGATCGAATGGTAACTTCTCAATAAGTTTGGGCATTCCGACTGCTTCCCCCTTTTGCAAAGGGGGATTGAGGGGGATTTTTCTGATATAGCCCGGACTTTTTGAGAACTTACCTTAAATATGGATAAGTGGTTGTAAATATGAGCATATATGATCCTTCTGGCGTTGGTCTTAGGCGTGTGCTTACGCATCTACGAGCCCAGGCCGGCTTGTATAGTTTGCCACTCGGAGAGGCCGGGCCGGGCGACTACAAATTGAAATGCACAACAGGCGAATTATGAATGCTAAAGATTATTTGATCCATATATTACCTAAAACCCTTAAGTATCAAATAACCAGGTCGGGTTTTGTTGGGCCGGCCAATCCGATCACACTCACCTATTCGGTCACTGCTGCGTGTCAATCCAGATGCAAAACGTGTAATATTGGATTGAAATATCAGCAAGATCCGAAGAGAAAAGAAAGGGACCTTAAACTTGAAGAGATAGAGAAAATCTTCCAGACGCTGGGTCATATCTACTTTTTCAACGTCAGTGGCGGAGAACCTTTTTTGCGCAAGGACTTGCCGGAAATTATCAAACTTGCCTGTCAGTATTTAAAACCCAGAATCATCCATATCCCTACCAATGCCATTGCGTCTGATAGGATTAGAAGCCTGACTTTACAATGCCTTGAAATCATAAACCATTATGATTCAACGGTTCCTTTCTCGGTTAAGCCGTCCATTGATGGTGTAGGTAAAGTTCATGATGAAATCAGAGGGGTGAAGGGCAATTTTAAGCAACTCGAGAAGACCATCTCATATTTAAAGGAAATTGAGCAGGATTATGAAAATTTTCACCTGGAATTGGGAACTGTCATTTCCAATTTCAATATTAACCACTTGTCCGAGATCGAAGATTATGTTCATTCCCTGGGTGTCCAAAGCTATAGGAATGAGATTGCCGAAAAGCGAACCGAATTCTTTAACATGGAAGATCCAATTACACCAGATGCAGAAACGTATAAAAGGCTTGTCAGTGAATTTGCTGAAAAGATCCGGCAGAACATCTATAAGAAACGAAAACTGACAAAAATTACCGAGTCATTAAGACTGGTATATTACGATCTTGTCATCCGAATTTTGAATGAAAATCGTCAAGTTATCCCGTGCTTTGCGGGCATATCAAACGTGCATATCAATTTTGATGGTGAGGTCTGGCCGTGCTGTGTTTTGGGTTATTCGCAGCCATTGGGATCATTGCGAGCAAATGGCTATGATTTTCAAAAGATCTGGCATTCCGCTCAGGCAGGTGCCGTACGGAAATATATCAAGGATGGCAATTGCGCCTGCCCTTTAGCCAATCAGGCTTATTCCAACATATTGTGCAGTCCGAAATACTTGGCAAAGGCAATTTACAACATTCTGAAACTATAATCCCCAATTGGGCGAAAACACACACCTCCAGAGCCGTCAGCCGTCAGCAATCAGAAGAAAAATGTGCCCGATATGTTATATCCTCAGATATGGTTAAGTGGTTGTAAATATGAGTATATACTCTATTTGAAAGAAGG
>JAIVXD010000054.1:0-9956 GCA_048636195.1 Anaerolineales bacterium | reverse complement strand
CGGGCCATTATTGATATAGCCGCAAAAAGGCGCAAAATACGCAAAAAATAAAGCATACACATTGTAATATCAATTAGTTATGGGCCTCAGAAACATAGATTTGGACTTTTTACGAGACCGTCATTATTTGCTCATGAATTTTATCACTTGAGCTTAATTCTGTATACTGGTATTGAGTTTAGATGCTTTATAGAAATCACCTATTCAATAAATTATTGAGAATGCTGTAAAGATCGCCTGCGACCACCTCGTGCCCAAAGGGTTTGACAATTACCTCTGGAAAACGCTGATACCAGAGGAACGAGTTTAACTGCTACTGGGACCAGCGCAAAAATTTAATCACGGTGCTCAATTATTTTGGCGCCATGGAATACAAATCAGAGCACTGGAAAGAAGACGCGATGGCAGCCCGGCTTGTCTCCGGCGCCGTTGAAAATGACCACGCCTGATTAGGAAGAATGTAGGCCTTCACGCCCATAAGAGCGTCAACCATGACAAAAGATGGTAAACTGTGGTATGGTGACGGGAATGCTTATGGAATAATTGTGGGGGAGGTATTGTGCCATGATGTCCGAACAGGATCGAAGAATTCTTGACCAGTTTACCTCACTGGTGCGCGAGCGTTTTCCGGACGCACGTATCTGGGCCTTTGGCTCCCGCGCCCGGGGAAATGCTACGTGGGAATCCGACTTTGATATTTGTATTGTTCTGGGTCAGGTTGATCAGGAGACAGATCGATGGATTCGTGACATAGCCTGGGAAGTCGGTTTCGAGAATGAGCGTGTTATTACCACGGTTGTTTTTGATTTTGATCAGTTTGAGAATGGCCCCATGTCCGAAAGTACACTTGTGGCTAATGTACTTCAAGAGGGGGTAGCCTCATGATCACTGAAAATATTCAAGCTTTAGTGGTATACAGGCTTGAACAGGCCGATGAATCACTGGATGCAGCCCGGATTTTACTTGATAAGACACTGGACCGTTCAGCCATCAACAGGGCCTACTACGCCATGTTCTACGCAGTGCTGGCGCTCTTAGCAACGCGCAAGCGAGAGACATCCAAGCACGGTGGGGCTATTTCTCTCTTTGATAAAGAGTTTGTAAAACCGGGAACCTTCACTAAAGATTTTTCACGTTGGCTCCACGATGCATTTGATCTCCGGCAACGCTCTGATTATGTTCGCGATTTCAAGGTGACCAGGGAAGAAGCCAAGGCGACGCTTGAACATGCTGTTTCCTTTGTAGAAGGAGTGAAGGCAAGTCTTGGCAAAATGTTCAAGAATCCAGAACTATAACCTCTCTTTTCACTCCAACCCTTCCGCGCTAAATGGATAAAAAGTCCCCCTTTTCTAAAGGGGGATTCAGGGGGGTAACCGAGCTTTAAAGGAGCAGTATTAGTGGAAGTGAAAGAGTGAAGAATTCCAATCAATACTATGATCCGACGTTTTTCATCCCACAGACAGAAGATTGATCAGTACTTTTTGAATGAGCGACTCAAAGGTGCCAGGGCATACGACCACATTGCAGGCTACTTCAGTTCATCCATATATGAAGGTCAGGGTGCTTCCTGATGAAAAATTCGGGCTGATTCATGGAAAGGCCGGCGTTATCACGCTTGAGGACGGCACAAACACCTTATGAAAAAACCTATGTAGAAATTCCTTTTATTGAGCAGCTTAAGGGAATGGGCTGGGACCATATTGAGGGTGATATTGATGTGCCGTATCTTACTGAGCGGGAAACAGCCTTTTATTCAACGTGCTCTTCAGGAGGGAATTGTGGCATGAAAGATGATGAGAGAAATGCGCTTATTGAACACCGGGTTTCAAAGGCCATGGCTGTAGAATTCAACACCTGGTCCAAAATCATTCTTTTTGTATCCGGGGTATAAGATAATGAAAAGAGATGATTTATCTGACTTGGGAGAATGTCATGGACGGAAAGAACGTATCTCAGACTGATGCTCCATCGAGTTGTCAGGGGAAGTTAGAGGTGCCTACAGAGAAGGAGAGGGAGGCACTTGCGGCAATGAAATCCATAAAGGAGAGCGTCAGGGCGCTGAAAAAACGCCTGACCGCATTAAAGGCTTCCGGGCGTGATGAAACTACCGGAGAGATACTGGAGCTGGAAAAAGAACTGGCGCACCTGAAGGTGGACTGGGATAAGTGGGAACAAAAAAGACAAAAGGCCGCAAAAGAAAGGATGATTTTATTGGGGCACGAATAAGGATTGACGATTTTCGATTGGCGATTGACTATTGATGGATTCGCAAAAAGTCAAAATTTGCAGGATTCTCTAATTCAGTATTCTGACAACAAGCTTAAATAATTCGTAATTCCTGAATCCCTAAATTCCTAAATCCATGTAAAAAGGACTTTTTACATGGGCATCACTATTGAATATTTGAAGAAGAGGGTTTTGATTCCCCAATCCGCAATCCCAATCCGCAATCCAAAATCCAAAATCGCTATGGTCTTTCCTTTAATAGGACGTTCAGTTCCAGAGCCCGCCCATTCCTTGATATTCTCATGGTTACAGTTTGCCCGACCCTGAGTTCATCCATTAGCCGACCCAGTTCATGCATGTCTGTAATTTCATGTCCATCAATGGCCGTGATAATATCTCCGCCAAGGAGGAGTCTGAAGCTGCCAACAATGACCTCCCTGTTGCCTCCCCGCAGGCCAGCTTTAGCTGCCGGGCTGCCTCGGTATACCTTAACAACCAGCACACCCTGCTCAACAGCAAGACCAAGCCCTTCTGACAGTCCCGGCGTTATCGAGATACCGGTAATACCGAGCCAGGGTCTGGCAACTCTGCCGATAGTGATGAGCTGGGTCGCGACATATTTGGCCCGATTGATGGGTATGGCAAAGCCAATGCCCTGGTACCCTCCCGACAGGCTAAAAATGGCCGTGTTAATGCCAATAACCTCCCCGTTGGAATTGAGAAGTGGGCCACCTGAATTGCCCGGGTTAATGGCCGCGTCGGTCTGTATCAGGTCTTCCATGTGAGTATCGTCATGGGTTTTAATGCCTCTATGAAGGGCGCTGATTATGCCCGTGGTAAGAGTGTGGGAAAGGCCAAAGGGATTTCCTATGGCGATGGCCTTTTGTCCGACCCGGATTTTGTCCGAATCTCCCAGATGTGTCACTACATCAACGTGACTGGAGGGAATTTTAATAACAGCCAGGTCGGAAGGCGGGTCCCGCCCTACAAGAGTAGCGGGAATTTTCCTGCCGTCAGCCATAGTTACAGTAATTTTCTGGGCTTTGGCGACCACATGGTTATTAGTCAAAATGTGGCCTTTCTTATCTATTATAAAACCCGATCCCTGTCCCTCCCTCGGAATGACCTCAAGCCAAAAATTCATGCTGAGTGTCGTAGTTGCAATGTTCACAACGGCAGGATTCACCTTCTCAAAGACGCTGATGTTGATCTTTTCATCGGCTGAGATGACCGCGGCTCTGAGGTTAGATTCATTCGAAGCACGATTAAAATCGAGGAGATCAGAACTCGGTCGTGGTTGAAGATAGGCAAAAACATCATTCAGGTTGAACAACAGGAAGATTGAAAGGATAACCAGCGACAGCCAAAGATAGTTTGATTTTTTATTGGACATGGTCAAGTCTTTGAGAAATCCTATAATTTATTGAAATTAAAATATTTATGGTGTATATGCTCTTAGGCTATATATATGAGATTGAAGTATATTTCAATTTAGTTAGTTGCAACCAGTGTGTCAAGCAAGTGACGTGTGATCCTGCAATACTAATTTTTGCTCAGCATTATCTTTTCTATACATTAATACGGGTCGAGGGCCCCACGGCCTCTGCTAAATGTACAGGTCAAAATTAGAATTGCTGCCCGAGATCAAGTGTAAGATCGCATTATTCGCAACCGTAGCAGTCCTGATGTGATGCAACCAACTTTGCATTGACATCTAATTTGGCCTGTTTTAATTAATAGCGATAATTGAAAAAAGAGCGAGGTTAAAAAATGAGGTACTCAGCTTCATTACTCTCCATATTTTTGTCCCTTTTTTTATTCTTGGTGCTATTGCCAAATCCAGGCTTTTCACAGGAAAAGGTCCGTGTCTACACACTCCAGGAGAGCATTGACGAGGCATTGGCGAATAACTGGTCTCTCAAGGCTAATAAGGAACAGGTGTATCAGGCAATTCAGGTAAAAAAGCAGGCCAGAGCTGAATTCTTGCCAAAATTTAGTGTAACCTATGGCTACACTAGGCTGAGTGATGAATTAAGGTTTAAATCTGCGCTTGGTGGGGATATTAAGACCACAAGTGTCGATAATTTTAATTCGAGTGCTATTGTGAAACAACCTCTTTTCACCGGATTTGCCCTCCTTAGTTCTTATGAGCTGTCAAAGCTGGGCATAGATCAATCTGAGATGAATGTTGAGTTGGAAAAGCTAAACCTCGCGCTGAGAGTGAAACAGGCTTATTTTGACATTCTCATATCGGATAAGGGCATTGAAGTGGCCGGAAAAGACATCGAATTCCGGGAGTCTAACCTCAATGTGGCGCGCAGTTTCTATAACGTTGGGATGGTCCCGATAAATGATGTTCTAAGGGCCGAAGTAGAGTTGGCCAATTCACAGCAGGGGTTGGTAACGGCCCGGAATACTGCCCGGCTGGCCCGATCCGGCTTTAATACCGTTTTGTCGAGACCGATCCACGCGCCGGTGGATGTTGTGGACATCCTGGCCTATAAACCGGAAAAGGAAGATTTTGATGAATATGTGGACCAGGCCCTTGAAAACCGTCCTGAAATGAAACTGCTTCACATCAACATCCTTCAGGTTGATCAGGAGGCTCGGCTGGTCAAAAGCAAGTATTACCCTGAAATTGGTCTGGCATGGGAGTATATAAGGGAGGGTGAAGATTGGGATGTCTCGGGAGACGTTTTGCATCAAGATCCCAGGTGGCAAGCTACAGCTGTGCTTTCCTGGACTTTTTGGGAATGGGGGAAGACCCATTATGCGGTCAAAGAAAAAGAGAGCGTTAAGAGGGAGCTGATGAAGACGGAATTGGCCTTAAGAGACAACATAAGGCTTGAAGTGAAGGAAGCGGTTTTGAGATTGGAGAATGCAGAAGAGAATATCCCGACCACACAAAAGGCAATAAAACAGGGCGAAGAGAATCTAAGAGTTAACGAGGAACGGTATAAGGCCCAGGTTACCACGATTACTGAAGTGCTCGATGCACAAAGCCTCCTGACCCGGGCAAGAGTGAACTTCTATTCAGCACTTTATAATCACCATTTAGCCAAGGCCAGCCTGGAGCGTGCTCTTGGGAAATATTGAGAGGGAAATAGCCATTCTCGGACAGCCTCCTGGGGCAGGCTTTAACACACTTTAGACACTTTGTTTTAAGTTATGATCCAGATTTTTCACCTTTTCAAAAATTTCGGTCCAAGTATTGCCTTGAGTGATCTCAATCTGAGGATTCATGAAGGGGAATTCGTTTTTGTAACAGGACCGAGCGGGGCAGGCAAGACAACCTTACTGAGGTTGATATTCGGCGCTGAAATACCAACCGGTGGTAATATTTTGATTAATGGCGTCAACTTGAGTCGTATCAGCCGGTTAAAGCTGGATCTGCTGCGTCGAAAAATAGGTTTTGTTTTTCAGGATTTTAAATTGTTGTCGAAAAAGACGGTTTTTGAAAACGTTGCCCTTGCCCTGGAGGTTACAGGCGAACACCCTTCGTTTATCAGAAAAAGAACCCACCGGACTCTGAAGTTGGTCGGGTTGGCTGAAAAAGAGAAGGCCTATCCCCTTCAACTATCCGGCGGAGAGCAACAAAGGGTTGCCATTGCCAGGGCTATCGTAAAAGACCCACTGATTCTTCTTGCCGATGAACCAACCGGTAATCTGGATTCCGACCTCACAAAAGACATAATGATCCTTTTTAGAAGTATTCACTTGAAAGGCACAACAGTAGTAATTGCCACTCACAGTCGTGAGTTGCTGGAAGATACGGCGCAAAGGACGGTTTTTCTGCATAACGGAAAAATGGTTGGAAAAAAATGAGAGCTCGACTTTTACCATATCTTTTCAAACAGGCACTCAGCAACATTTTGAGCAATCGGGTAGTTCACGCCATCGGCTTGGGCACCATGGTAGTATCTCTTTTGATCTTCGGAACTTTTCTGCTCCTTTTCGTGAACCTCAATGCCTGGGTCCAGGGATGGGGTCATTCGATGTCAATGTCTGTATATCTCAATGATGACATCAGTGTGGCCCAAAGAGCCGAGATAGCCTCTTTCATTGGCAATTTGGCGGAGGCAGAGATTAAGCGCTTTATATCCAAGGATGCGGCATTGAGGGATTTGAGGAGTGTCCTGGGTTCACAGGCAGGCGTTCTGGAGGGGTTGTCGGATAATCCGCTACCCGCCTCTTTTGAGGTTGCTTTTACGGATATGGACGACCGAGGGACCGATCTTAAGGGAATAAAACAAGCGCTCCAAGATATGGATGGTGTGGAAGAGGTCCAGTACAGTGAAGAATGGTTGCACAGGTTTGAGGGCCTGATGAACATCATCAGACTTGTTGGCATTGTCATCGGGGGGTTGCTCTGTTTGGGGATTCTTTTCATAGTAACAAATACCATAAAACTGACTATCTATTCGCGGAGAGAGGAGATTGAAATACTGAAATTGGTGGGCGCCACAGACTGGTTCGTCAAGATCCCTTATCTGTTCGAGGGAATGATCCAGGGGATACTGAGCGGGGTTTTTGCCCTTGTGATCCTCTATTTGGGGTATTTTCTTATTTCCACAAAAAAAATGTATTTTCTGGGCCTTGCAGGGTTAGATTTTGTCTTCATACCTTACCAATATACCCTTTTGATCATTTTGATAAGTGTGTCACTGGGTCTGTTAGGGTGCTTTATTGCCGTGGGCCGCTTTTTTGACATATGAGAAAAGGAATTTTTTACGGATTATCAAAGTGCCTAATTGTCTCTGCCTTCCTCATTTCTGAGATCCTCCTGGCACCACCTGAAACCATTTCCAGCCCATCGTCCAAGGGCAAACAGGATCAAATCAAGGAAATTGAGTCCAAACTTTCGCGGGAAAAGCAAAAGCTTAAGGCCTTCGATTTCCAGGAAAAAGATCTATTAGTCCAACTGGCTGATCTTGAGAAAAAGGTCACTGATGCGAGACGTTCTGTAAATGAATTAGAAAAGACAGTTCGTCTTGACAGGATTGAAATGGAAAAGCTGCAAGAGAGACTGACGAACCTGGAGCAATCATTAAAGAATGCGGAATCCCAGGTGGCAGAACGGCTTGTTGCTTTGTACAAATATGCCAGGAAGGGGTATATCAAGGTCCTTGCCAATGCCAGGGACCTTGATCAGTTTTGGCAGAGGGCGACATACCTCAGGGCTATTATGGAAAAAGACCGAAACATGTTGGAGGAATTGACGAAACAGAAACGTATGCAGGAAATGGAGGTATCCCGGGTAGGGGAGAAACTAATTGCAAGGGAGGCAGAGAGTAATAGAAATAAAACCCGGCTATCATCACTAAAAAAAGACCTTGAAAAGCAAGTCATTCGTCTTATGAAAACCCATAAGGAAAAGGAGTTTTATGAGACCGCAGTAAAGGAACTACAGCTTGCGGCAAAGAATCTGAAACAAGCTCTTGTAAAGATTGAAAAAAAAGAGGCCTACAAGACCCTGCGGTCTTCTCGCTTTTCAGATTCCAAAGGTAAATTGCCTTTTCCTCTCAAGGGGAGAATTATCAAAGCTGATAAACTTTCAGGCTCTAAGAGCAAGCTGCTCAATAAAGGTATTTTTATTGCGGGCGTTTCTGACAGCAAGGTCAAGGCGGTTTTTCCCGGAAGGGTCGATTTTTCCGGGCGGCTTAAAGGTTATGGAGAAGTTATCATCATAAATCACGGTTCACGTTTTTTTACCATCTCGGCACAAATTTCGAGTAGAAAAAAGCAAGAAGGGGATGTTGTGGAAAAGGGGGAGGTCATTGGTTTTGTAAAACGCAGCGGGCCATCAAAGGAATCCAGACTGTATTTCGAAATCAGAAAGGCAGGGAAAAGCTTGGATCCATTAAAATGGCTAAAGACTAAATAAACGTCTCGGAAATTGTGCAAGTTATTGAAAATAATGATATTTCGTCGAGGCCTGGCTTTTGTCTCGTGTGATGGAATAATGGAATGGTGGAATACTGGAAAGTCGAAGATCCCGTCTTTAGCGAGATTGGTTTTAAAATGAGATTAACCATTTATTGGCTATATGCTTCCATTTCAAGTGAACTTTGCCAATAACCCAATATACCATCTTCCCAAAACCCATTATTCCATCATTCCACTATTCTCCCGCTGCAAGCGGGATGAGCGGAGCGAACTAAGTTCATGTCCCCCTGATGATACCATTGACCATATCTTATTTTTTAGGTATCATTATAGATAGAATCAATTAAAGATTTTGTAATAAAAGGCGATTATTCAACATGGGTGCATCAATCTGCCTTTGCCTCTTACAAATAGCTGTTTCACATAGATCGTAATAGCGATTTACAGATCGCGGCGATCCACAAATATTTCAGGAGTGAGAATATGTCGATTACAAAAAAAAGAATTACCCTTAACATCGTCTTGATTACCCTTTTTGTGGGCGGGGCCCTTTTTCTCAGTGGAAGTGACGGTGAGGTCGGGGCGGATACCAAGGATGTTTATAAAAATATCGAGATCTTTACAGAAGTGCTGAGACAGATAGAAAAGAGCTATGTAGAGCCTCGGGAGCCTCAGGAACTGATTTACGGGGCCATTAAAGGTATGGTCCATAACCTGGATCCCCACTCGTCCTTTATGACAAAGGAAGAGTATCGGGAATTGATGCTGGAGACAAAGGGTAGTTTTACGGGAATTGGTGTAGAAATAACCGTTAAGGATAACTTCCTGACCGTTGTATCTCCCATTGAGGGTACGCCGGCCGACAAAGTGGGAATGAAAGCAGGGGACAAGATCATTAAGATAGAAAATAAAAGAACGAAGGATATGTCGCTGATGGAGGCCGTCAAAAAAATCAGGGGACCGAAGGGAACGAAAGTTAATTTAACTATAATGCGAGAAGGTGAGGCAAAGCCATTGGAGTTTTCTATCACCCGAGGTGTTATCCCATTAATAAGTGTGAGACAGTACTTTCTGACCCCTGAGATCGGCTATGTGCGCATTTCCAATTTTCAGAGCAAGACGGTAAAGGACCTCTCCGCAGCCCTTGAAGAAATGGAAAAGGGACGCGAGATTAAGGGTTTGGTTCTGGATCTCAGGAATAACCCGGGAGGGCTTTTATCGCAGGCTATAGAGGTCTCAGACCTGTTCCTGAATTCTGGTTTAATTGTAAGCACCAAAGGCAGGATCAGTTCTCAGAATATAACGGCAACAGCACATACAGACAAGAAGCCGAGAACCTATCCAATTATTGTCCTGATCAATAGCGGGAGCGCCAGTGCTGCAGAGATAGTGGCAGGGGCTTTGCAGGATAATAAAAGAGCGCTTGTCCTCGGGACAAGAAGTTTTGGGAAGGGTTCAGTTCAAACGATTTTGCCCTTATCCGATGGCTCCGGCCTGCGTTTAACTACGGCGCGGTATTATACCCCAAGTGGAAAATCCATCCAGTCGAGCGGTATTGTACCTGATATAAAGCTGGATTTTACTCCCCCGAATGAGCAAGAAAAAAAGGATGTTGGTAAGTTCGTGAGGGAAGAGGACCTGGAGGGCCATATGGAGAATGAGGATGTAGAAGACATTGCACCAGTTGAAAAGAATAATGAAATGGAAAAGGATCGTCGGGTCAAAATGCTCCTTGAAAGAGACAATCAGGTCCGTCATGCTGTAGAACTGCTCAAGACCTGGACCATTTTCTCACAGATCAAGACTGCCCCTGGAGAGTAATCCTTAATCCTCTCTCCGCCTCA
>JAIVXD010000053.1:0-10003 GCA_048636195.1 Anaerolineales bacterium | reverse complement strand
CTGCTTAACCCTGCCCACCTGGAGGGTCGCTAATGCTTGATTCGTCAGCTAGGGCAGGATGTTTTACCCATATGCGATTCAGCCGCGCCCCTGGCTATCCAATCCAAGAACCTCTTTAAAAATCCTAAGTTCTTAGTCTGCTTTTGAGAAAAAGCCGTTATTGAGACCGGACCGGCGTTATGACCTGTTTTCTTGTCTCTATATTTCCTTTTAGGCTTCATAGACATTTTAAGCTGTTATTAATAATTATTGTAACTACCCAGTTTGCCAGGTTCAAAGTTCATGGTTCAGGGTTAATCAAACAACCCTTGAATCCCGCTTTCAGCGGGAAACTGTGAACCTGTATAGTCACATTAAATCTTATTATTTATCTAACTCTTTCTCCTATACATCTTTTTCCAAGGTGATTCTTTAAATCCACTGCGATGATAATTAAGAATAGCTTTAATTAAGGTATCTCTTGCTAAACTAACACAATGGACAAATTGTTCCGGTAAGCCTCCAAGTTCATCGATTATTTCCTCAGTAGAGATTTTAGCTGCCTCCGCTACTGTCATATATTTCACTTTTTCTGTGAGTACGCTTGCTGCAGATATGGATCCTATACAAATATCGCTCAGAAATGTAGCCTCTCGAATTAGATCACCGTCCACTTTCAAACAGATTGCCATTGAATCTCCATAAGGACACTTATTCCACCCAGAGTAGCCATCACATAGCTTACTGTTTACTATCCCAAGATTTTTTGGGTTCAACCAATTTTCGATAACTATTTCTGAATATCCCTGTTTTGTTAATTCTTCAATAGCGTCTTCATATTCTTTGTTGTCATTACTCATTTTTAGCTTCTTCTTTCCTGCCGCGTATCACAACAAAAGATCCTTCCCCATGACCGGGTTTGACCGGTTCATCTCTCGTAGTCCTGGATAAAGCCTTAAATATGGTCTGTTTGAAGGTCAAATCTTTAAACCCTGCCTGACCTATAAGCTCGTCAAGTTCGTCAACAGAGAAAAAGGTAGCGTCTTTGTAGAACACATTCTCGTTCTGGTGATCTAAGTAAGTTTGCCCTACCATACTGTTGCGATCTACAAAACCGATAATGAGAAATCCCCCATGGGAGAGGACCCTATGAGCCTCCAGCAAGGCCTTCCTAATGTTATCAACAAAGCATACGGTCGTGACCATCAAAACAAAATCAAAACCGGCATCATCAAAGGGAAGTTCCTCAGCTACCCCATCCAGGACCTGAATTCCACGCTTTTGAGCAATCTCTCTCATGCGTTTTGAAGGTTCTACACCAATCTTGATTCCCAATGGTTCGGCAAATCGGCCTGAACCTACTCCGATTTCTACGCCGTGTCCTCCGACCGGGAGCATGGCTTTGACAGCTCGCAATTCGGCTTCATAAACCCAGCGATTTTCCACGAACCACTCTTCGTATTGCTCCGCATATTTTTCAAAAGGGGATATTCTCGGCATTAATCATTTTGTCCTATTTGTTCTTTTATATCTCGTGAAGTATCCTTGCTTGCTCTGACAAAAGTGATTTAAATCGGTCAAGGGTAACTGCGTACCCCTGTATGGGAATTCCCATCCAATCGGAGTATTCTAAGAATTCTTCCGGGTGTTCATTCATATACTGGTCAACATAACCGATACCATCAGGAACTATCGCCCCTCCGGTATGCCTAATGAATCAGTTGAAATGACCTCATAAAGCGACACGAACCTGTTCTTTATAACCCATGTTCAAAAGATGCAAGGAAAGAGCGCCCTGCGGGCATTGATCGACACAATGGCCACAGCCGATGCATCGTTTCGAATCGACCTCTGCAATACCCTCAACAGTGATGGCGTCAGCAGGGCAAACTTCCTGGCAAGTCCCGCAGCCAACACACGTGTCTGGATCCACAAGTGCTTTGAACTCTGATGGTGTGAAGCCATGGTCAAGCTCACTGATCCGCTTATCCAAAGAGCGAAGGCGGGCTTCAATGGCTCGTGCCTGTTCCTTCAACACTTGAATCTGTTGTCCCCGGCCAACTTCGGTTTTCGTTGGCGATGTCGTGCTGTCTCGTGGTAACTGGTAAGGGGATGGTTCATGGGCTATGACTTTCGTTGATATTCTCCTGCCGGGGCCTTTGCTGTGTCCCAGAATATATTGCTGGCTGCGGCCGCGTCTGCCACTGCGTCCAGCTAAAATAGTTCCTCGAACTCTTGCCATTTGCATTTTGCCTTTTATTTTCGCGCCGATCTTTTGCTCGGGATGGTCCTCAATACTTGAGGGCAAGATTATAGCCTGCATGGACAGCGCTGAAAATATCCTGGACCTCCCTGGCGTCTCCAATGACTTCCATCATGGAGACGGCGTTCATTAGTTCATCATCGGGTCCCGCGGCCGATCGCATGCCGGACGCCAGGATAACGCTCTGGAAGGGCTCTAAAGACATCCTCACCCCATCTTGCTCTATGTCTACGCTCTGTACAAGGAATTCTTTAACCGTTGTGTGAGGCATCAGGGTAACCTTGTCCATCTGGTCAATCCTCATTAGGGCCAATTTCTTTGTAATCATCTCCATCATGCTCCCTATGGGATCGGTCCGCTTTGTGGCGACCACATCATAACCCTCATTGCCCAATTTTTCAGCGATCTCAACCCCGGCCCTGCCAGCCCCGATGACCAGGACCCTCGGCCCTTTTACTTCTTTTTCCCCCTGGAAATACTCCATGGATGTCATGACATACTGATTGTCAAGCCCCTTGATCTCCGGGATATTTTGAACCGCTCCGGTGGCCCACACAAAAAGATCGGGCTGAATCTCCCTCACAAGGGCTGCGTCCACTGCCCTGTTCATAAGGATAGATGCCCCGCTCGCCTCCACAGAGCGTTCAATATTGTCCAGCCCCTGTTTCATTTTTTCCTTTCCAGGGGCCTGCCATGCAACGGCGAATTGTCCTCCCAGATGATCTGTTTTCTCGGCTAAGGTAACGTGGTGACCACGTCTGGTCATGAACAGGGCTGTACTCATACCTGCAGGGCCTCCTCCCGCGATCAGGACCTTCATGGGAATGTCCGTCCGCCCCAAATGAGGCAAACCGATCTCCGGGTTTAGATTACAGCCCAGGGGTTCTCCGCTCTTCATACGATGGAGGCATCCCTGGAGGCAATAGCCGCAATACATGACCTCCTCATCCTTCCCCTTTTGCCATTTCTCTATCAAATCGGGATCTGCAATAAGGGGCCTTCCGAGGGCTACAAGGTCAGCCAGTCCATCATCCAGGACCTTGATCACCCTTTCCTTTCTGCCCATCCTGCCGGCGACAATCAGGGGAATGGCTGTATGATCACGGACCCATGACAATGAATCCATCTGGGGCTTATCCGGGAGACTGGTATGGTGAAAATACCACGGGGGACTGAAACAGGCATTTCCCATGCCCACATGTATGGCGCTGATTCCATCTTCTTCGGCCAATTTAAGGAGGGGCAGCAGGTCTTCCTGGCTGATGCCGAACTCAGGCGACATCTCATTGCCGGAAATCCGTAGAATAAGCGGCATATGGGGGGCGCCTACTTTGACTCGTGAAAGGGCCTCCCTTGCAAAGAGCAACCGATCCTGGCCAAAACGATCTTCCCTCTTATTCAGCTTACCGTTCAGGAATTGCGAGATGAGATAGCCGTGTCCTCCCTGGATCTCTATAATGTCAAACCCTGCTTCCTGTGCTTTTTCGGCGGCGGATTTGTAACCGCCAAGGATTATCTCGATCTCTTGCTCGGTGAGGGCTTCTGAAATGTTTCCCTCCCTTGCGACGCATGTCATAACAGACGGCGACTTGGGTTTGCCTCCGATAATTTTGGGAAGGGCGCCGGCGCCGGCATGGTTCAGGTGAAGGCAGGCGATGCGACCTTCCCCATGTACAACATCGACAATCTTCTTAAGTTCCGTTGCGCTCTCAGAAAGATGTATACAGGGCTGCCTGGGATGCTCTCTCCCATCAGCTGTCACCGAGACGGGCTCAAGAATCAATATTCCCGGGCCGTTCCTGGCGATCTGTTGGTAGAAAGTCAATTGGCGGTCGGTCACAGTGCCGTCGGGATTGCCGTACCCGAGTTTGATCGGGGGAAGGACAAATCGATTGACAAGCTTCAGATTACCTAAACTAAATCCACTAAACATCCTTTCCATGATAGACCTCCTTTTCAGTTATCAGAAATTCAAGGCAAAAAACATACTCCCAACGGCAAGTCCAAAAACAAGATTGAAAACCTTAATAAGCACAGAATCCTTAAGGCTATAGGAAAGAAGGGGGAGCATGCCGTGACCATCCTGTACGAACGAGGTTGTGAATAGCACGGAAAAGGGTATAAGGCCCTGTGCATACATCATCACAAATATGAGATGGGGCCCTGATTCCGGGATGATGCCCATCAAGGCCGCGATCAGCAATACCCACAGCATATGTTCATGAATAAAGGTATTCAGGTTCCAGAAGGCCAGGCCCCAATGCACAAAAAGAAGGGCTCCAAAACTCCACAAGAAAACACGAAAAAGGTGCTTCTTTATGATGTGGTCCCAGATATGGGATTCAAGATAATGTTCGGAACAAACCATAATAATGCACAATGTGCACAGTGAAAGACATATAAAGGTAACGCGTTTCCAGTCCCAGGTGGATGGGCCGAGAGTTCCTGTTATAATTAAAACCAGGAAAGAGACAATAAGCATAAGGAGAAGGAACCGGGTAAAGGAAAGGGACTGAAAATTTTCAACGAAATTCGCGGGTCGAAAAACATCACTTATACTCTCCTGCTTACCTGTACCGGGCAGGCATTCTTCACAACGGGCATCAATGCATGATTCGCAAGGGGTAAACCCCAGGTGAGGGATAATTCTATCGCTTATCCATGCAAAAATAATTCCGAGCACAAACAGCAGCCCGAAAAGGGCCAGGGCTGTACCCGGGAACTGCGCAAGCATCACGAACGCCTCATCTCCGGAAGTGGCGATCATCCCACCCACTATGGCGCCAAACCCGATCATGCCGTGGACATAAAGACTGACGTTCATGAAAGCGCCCAGGCAACCAGGGGTAGAGCCCAGAAAAGACGCCAATGTATATTGTTTCCAAAGGCCTCCTTTGATGATGCCCGACATACGTCCCTTACTGGCCATTTCGATAAAATCGACCAAAAGCATCATCACAAACACGAAGAAGCTGATCATTAAAGCATGTTTGAAGATAGACAAGGGTTCCATACTTTTATTCGTTTCTCAGCCGTTGCTGCTGTTCCTTTAGGATCTCTTGATGAGTACAAGCTGAAAACAGGCTCTATTCCCGTGTCATGGCGGCGCCACACTTTGGGCAATTCTGCTCATAACAGGGGATCCCCAATTGATGAGTTGCTTTTTCACCACAGTCGGGGCAAACGCAGTAACCGCCCGGTCCTGCCGCAGAACCACCTCCAAGGCCCCGGCCTCCTCCTCGGCCCTGGCCACCGCCGCCTCTACCCATGCCTCCACCTGTTCCAGGTCCCTGACCTCTTGGTCCTGTTCCGTCTCCTCTTGGCATTTTATTTACCTCCTTTTAAGTGTTTAGCTTTTGTTTCATATCTCAAGACTTTGTGCCACGGTTTCCCATATACTTTTGACCGCCACACAACCTTCAGACTGGCTGTCAAATTCCACAATGGTCTTGCCCTGAACCATCGCTTTAGTGAAAACAGGATCAAAGGGGACCCTCCCTATCACACTTATGTCTCTTTCTCTTGCAAAGGCCTCAATAGCTTCTCCTGCACTGGGATTGAGATCAAACTTATTGACACACATCATTGCAGGAATCTTAAAAAATGCTGCTAACTCGGCCACACGTTCCATATCATGCCTGCCGGAAACCGTGGGCTCGGTCACGATGAGCACTGCCGTGGCCCCACCGAGGGATGCAATGACCGGGCAACCTATCCCTGGAGGCCCATCTGTAAGAAGCAAATCCAGGTTATTTTTTTCAGCAAGTTTTTTGCCTTCCTGCCGGATAAGGGTCACCAGTTTTCCTGAATTTTCTTCCGCAATGCCTAATCGGGCATGTGCCATTGGTCCGAAACGGGTCTCAGAAAGATACCACTCTCCACAGGTATTCAGGGGAAAGTCGATAGCTTTCTCAGGGCAAAAATAATAACAGACACCACAGCCCTCACATTCAATGGAGTCCACCACAAAATCCTCGCTAATGGCGTCCCACCTGCACAAATCCCTGCACAGTCCGCACTCGGTGCATTTATCCTGATTAATGATCGCTGTATGCCCGGATTCAAAATCATGGTGTTCTTTGATCTCAGGATCCATGATAAGGTGAAGGTCGGCCGCGTCCACATCTGCATCACAAAGGACCTTGTTTTCAACTAACGAGGCAAATGCCGCAATAATACTGGTCTTTCCGGTCCCACCTTTGCCACTTATTATTACTATCTCTTTCATAAAAATTGCTCCTTTTAATCTTCATCCTACGATTTTCTCAATACGATGATATAATTCCAGGAATTTTTCTTTCCATTCGGGCATCACATCGACGACCATATCTCCCCTTGAGTAGGCCTCTGCAATCCTCCGGTCAAATGGGATTTCCATCAAAATAGGCAGACCTTCCTGTTCAGCATATACCCTTACCTGATCATCCCCCATGTCTGACCGGTTGATGACCAGCCCGCTCGGAATCCCCAGGATCTTGACGGCCCCGACAGCTAACTTCAGGTCATGCAGGCCAAACGGTGTCGGTTCTGTAACCAACAAAACAAAATCCGCGCCCGTCATAGCAGCAATCACAGGGCATGAGGTACCCGGAGGGGCATCGATAATAGTTAATATGTCAGGCCGGGTATATTCTCGTACTTTTTTTATCAAGGGGGGAGACATGGCCTCACCAATCCTTAATTTTCCATGTACAAATTCCAGCCCGTTTCTATGTCCCTTCTCGATTATGCCGAGTTCCCGCTCCGTTTCTGTAATGGCCTTTTCAGGGCAAACCTCCATACATCCACCGCAACTGTGACAGAGTTCAAGAAACGGCAAGACCGTCTCACCGATAACGACAATGGCGTTGAACTGGCATATTTCCGCGCATTTCCCGCACAGGGTGCATTTGTCCATATCCACCTCGGGAACAGGGGTGGTGATGGTTTTGACCTCTTCAATGGTGGGCTTGATAAAAAGATGTGAATTGGGTTCTTCTACATCACAGTCCAGGACCTGGACATCGGATCCAAGAGAAACGGCCATATTAGTGGCCACAGTTGTTTTTCCTGTACCCCCTTTTCCGCTTGCTATACTGATAATCATTACTTTCTCCTTGTCATTTATAAGCATCGAAATTGAATTCAGAAACACAATCGGCTTCTTTCGATTTCCATGCAGGATCTTTCCGCATCAGAACCGTTTTACCTTTTTTTGCTCTTCTGCTTGATCATATAATCATTGAGGGCCTCCTGAAGGGCCTCCACAGATAAAAAGGCACAGTGTTTATCCTCTTCAGGCAAACCACCTACTTTTTTCAGGATAGCCTCTCCGGTGATCTCCAAAATCTCATCGGGGCTCTTTCCAAGGGCCAGTTCGGCCGCAAATGATCCACACACAGTACTTGATCCGCAACCATCGGTTTGGAATGACGCCTCTTTGACTTTCTCATTTTTAAATTTCAAAAAAATTTGCACAGTATCACCACATGAGCCTGTGATGCGCCCATGTCCGTCGGGATTATCCATCGCACCTACATAAAGTGGTTTAAGCCACCTTTGAAACGCAACCTCACCATAGGCTGCTCTCGTCTCCTCAAAGATTTGATTCTGCAAACCTTCAACAAAATTATCAAAATCCTTACTCATCAGCCCTTCCTCTCTCGCTTGTGATATTGCGCAGGCGTAACAGGTTAGCCCTTTGAAAAAAGCCCCAAATTACAAGAACGGGCAATGATGCTTTTTCTTACTTGACTGGCGGGAGGCCTTCGTCAAAATATTGCGCCTCCGGAGAATTGTTATCCTCCGGGTTAATGATCACAGACATTGGCGCCCGCTACCAGGGTATCCGAAAGGTACTGATTTGCCAGGGACTCCGGGGAATCCATGGGAGCGCCGATGATTACTTCAATCCCCTTTTCCCTCAAAAGCTGCTGTGCGCTTTCTCCCATTCCACCCACAATGGCTACATCAGCACCTTGCTCATGAAGCCACCGGGGTAGCACTCCGGGCTCATGGCCGGGTGGATTGCGCATTTCCGTCTCCATTATCTTTCCGTTTTGAGTCTCGATGAATGCGAATTGTTCACAGTGGCCAAAATGAGCTGAAAGCTTTCCCCCGGACACAGGAACCACGAGTACTTTTGAGTCTGCTGAGCGCTTTTTTCTGCCCGGAGATTCCTTTTTTGTGTCAGAGACAGGCTCTGCCCTGGTCTCTGTCAATTTCACGATCTTATCCACTATTTTATTGAATTCCTGGGTGATTAAAAGCTTGTTATCGTCCAGAAGGCTCATATTCCCTGTATCGCCCTTAGAGACCACCTCTGGTTCAAACGGTAGTGATCCCAAAAGATTGAGGCCCTCCTTTTTTGCGGTGAGCATGCCGCCCTGGGTCTTGAATATATCAATCATTTCTCCACAATGAGGACATTTAAGGCCGCTCATGTTTTCAACAATGCCCAGTATTTCCATGTTTACCTGGCGACAGAAATTGATGGACTTTCTGACATCAGCCAGTGAGATCTCCTGGGGCGTTGTTACAATCACGGACTTTGCGTCGGGTATGGTTTGTGCTATGGTCAGGGGCTCATCGCCCGTACCCGGAGGTGAGTCGATGATCATATAGTCAAGATCTGACCAGTCAATATCCGCAATGAACTGTCTTATAACCCCGATCTTAAGCGGGCCCCTCCAGATCGTCGCTGAATCTTTATTTTCTCCCATGAGCGGTTCAATGGAAATCACTTCCATATTTGGAATATACCTGATCGGATGGGCTTTTCCCTCACTGCCACCCGGTCCAATGTTTCCTTTGAGACCCAGCATGCGCGGGATACTGGGACCGTGAAGGTCCACATCCATGAGACCCACCTTGTAACCCTTCTTGGCTAAGGCTACCGAGAGATAGGCTGCTACGCTGCTCTTGCCCACACCTCCCTTTCCACTCATAACCAGGATCTTGTTCTTTATGCGCTTCAACCTTTCTTTAATCTCAACATCCTGCTGTTTGTGCTTATCCTGCTGGTTCATATTTTCATTTGCCATAAATCGTTATCCCCCTACTTTTTTTCTAAGGCATTGATGCTTGATTCAATACCTTCAATCTGCTTACGCATCTCATTTGCCTGATCTTTCAGGCCCCTTAACTCATCCTCCTTTGACAACGCGGGGGGTGCGGGCTGGCTTGAACCACCCAAGGTTGAGCTGCCCATTCCGCGGCCCATACCTCCGCCTCCGCCCATACCCATGCCTCTGCCCATCCCTCTGCCTCCGCCCATACCCATGCCTCTGCCCATCCCTGCTCCGGATCCCATGCCGTAGTGATCGGCCACATTGGGCGTGCTTGTGGAATTAATTTTGCCTTCCGTGTACCTTTCCATAGCCTCTCTGACTGTCCCGGACTGTCCTACAAAAGTCTCAACCCCGGCAGCGGAAAGGGTCTGCACCGCATTGGGGCCGACATTTCCGGTTATAACAGCCTTAGCCCCTTTGGATGCCACAAACTGAGCCGCTTGAATGCCAGCTCCTCCTCCCATGGCAATACTTCCGTTTTCAAATGCCTCAAAGCCCATGTCATCTGTTTCCACAATAACAAAATAGGCGCACCGGCCAAAACGAGGATCCACCTGGGAATCTAAATCATTTCCACTACTGCTTACAGCAATTTTCATATCCACTTCCTCCTATGATTAGTTTTTCTTTCTATATCCGTAAACGTTCACAGGTTCAGGGTTCAACGTTCAGGGTTAGGGACAAGGACAAAATTGAAGACCCGAAGCCCTCG